>JAIXSD010000242.1 GCA_027484885.1 Rubrivivax sp. | reverse complement strand
GCCCGGTAGCGGGCGAAGTCTTTCACCGCGAACTGCACAAAGACCAGCAAGGCTTGGCTCATCGTCAACTCCATGATTGCAAATGACAGGCACGCGAGCATCGGGCGGCTCACCGGCTTGTCGTCGAAAATCTAACACCGGTTCAGGACGGTAGGCGCTCGTGCATGCGCCCAGCGCACAAGCCTCGGTATTGAACGGACTTATCGCTGGGTCGTTCGTTCCTTCGGTGAATCAATCAATCAATCAAGCCATCAAGCGATCAGTCCAACTTTTCAAACCCCCAAACCCCACGGGCTTGCGGCAGCACCTCGCTGCCCACCGCTGCCGCCAGAGCCAGGCCGCGTTCGCTGTTGCTGAGCATCACGAAACCATCGCCGCTGTGGGCCGAGGCCATGGCGAAGGCGCGGTAGCCGGGGTTGTTGCCCCATTGCCAAAGACAAGGGCCGCCCTCGGCCTGCTCCAGGCCCCAGCCCTGGCCCCAGCTCAGGTTCAAGCCTGGCGACACCGGCACCGTGCGCTCAAGCAAGAGGGCCAGCAAGGCGGGCTCGCGCAGCCAGGCGGCCATGAGGCGCGCGTAATCGGGCGCGCTGGTGATCAGGGAGGCGGCGGCATTGGCGCGTTTGAACTCGATGGGCGCCACGGTGTCGCCCAGCCAGCCATGGCCCGGCACCAGGCGGAAGCGCAGCTCAGCATCTGCCGGGCCTTGGCCCAGGCGCAGGCGCGAGTCGCGCATGCCCAGAGGCCCAAAGACCCGCGCCTGCATCAAGGCCTCGAAGTCCTGCCCGCTGACGGCGCTGAGCACGGCCTGCAGCAACACATAGCCTTCGCCCGAGTACTGCCAGCGCTGGCCGGCCTCGAAATCCTGGTGCAGCGTGCCCCAGGACGAAGCCCAGTTGGGCAGGCCGCTGCTGTGATTGAGCAGGCAGCGCAGCGGGATGCGCGCCAGCGCGGCCGGCGGCAGCTCGGCCTCGGCAGAACCTGCCGTGCTGGCTTTGCGCGAGTAGCCCTGGAGCAGGTAGCGAGACAGCGGCGCATCCAGATCGAACCGGCCTTCGCGCACCAGCTGCAGGGCCAGATAGGCCACGAGCGGCTTGGTCAGCGAAGCGGCTTGAAACAGGGGTGGCAAAGAATCCGTGGACGACCTCGCATGCTCGGGCATGGCGCAGCCACCTCGCAGCAGACGCGGCGCCTGCGGCTGCCCGCCCTTCAAGGTCACGATGTGGGCCAGGCAGATGCCCTGCTGCGCCGCCAGCGGCTCCAGGTCCATGCCGCGGAAACTGCGCAGATCGCGGCTGGCGCAGGCGCTGCCGCCCAGGGCGGCGAAACCGGCGAGCAGCAGATGGCGGCGGCGTGGATCGAGGGAGGCGGTATCCATGCGGGCGGGACCAGAGAGCGCCTTGCGGGCGATGGGGCGCACTCTAACTGCAGAATCAGGCGCAGCCCCAGAGCGGCGGGGTCAGCCCTGCATCGGCGCACGCCGCGCCCCCGCTCGTAGCACGCTGAAGCCGTGCGGTGCCCCGCGCGGCGCGGCGCTCAAGCCCCGACCATCACCTCCGCACAGGCCGGGCTCGGCACCGCCACATACTGGCCGGCAAAACGGGGCAGGCCGGTGGCGGCATCGATGGCGAAGACGGCGACATGGTCGCTGCGCTGGTTGCAGACGTAAAACCAGCGGCCACAGGGCGAGAAGCGGGCGCTGCGTGGGTAGGAGCCGCGCGTCCACTCGTGAGCCATCAGGCGTGGCGCACCATCGGCCGCCAGTGCGAAGACGGCGATGCTGTCGTGCAGGCGGTTCAGGGCGTAGAGAAAACGGCCGTCGGCCGAGGCAATCAGGTCAGAGGCAAAGTTGGTGCCGGCAAAGCCCTCGGGCAAGGCGCTGATCTCGGCGCGCTGGCTCAGGCGGCCGCTCTGCGGCTCCATCTGCAGCCAGGCCAGGGTCGACGCCTCTTCGTTGAGCAGGTAGAGCTGGGCGGCATCGCGCGGGTGGAACACGAAATGCCGCGGGCCGGCGCCGGGACTGAGGGCCAGGTCTTGCCTCGCCCCGAGGGCGCCGGTCACCATGTTGAAAGGCCAGACGGCCAGGCGGTCGCGGCCCAGATCGCTGGCCAGCACAAAGCGGCCATCGGGTGAGGTCAAGGCCATGTGCATATGCGGTGCCTCATGGCCGCTGATGGCAAAGCTGCCCGGAGGCGCCTTGGCGGCGCGGGCGGGCCCGAGCCGGCAGTCCTCAGGCCGGCTGCGCTCACAGCTGGGGTGCAGGCCCACGGGGCTGAGATGGCCGTCGGCGGCGCGGCGCAGCACGGCCAGATCGGCACTGCCGTAGTGAGGCACGAAGGCGAACGGCGCCGTCGGATGCAGGCTCAGGTGCACGGGGCCTTGGCCGCCGCTGGGCAAGGCTTGCAGCAGCCGCAAGGCGCCATCGGATTGCTGGCGGTAGACATGGACGCTGCCGCCGCCCTCGTTGGCGGTGTAGAGCAGGCCGGGCTGGGCCGGGTCGGCTTGCAGCCAGCTGGGGCTGTGGGGATTGGGCGTCAGGCCGGCCGGGCGCAGATGGCCGTTGTTCGGGTCGGCCACAAAACCGTAGACGCCCTCGCCGTGCGGGGCATAGCCGCCGACGTAAACCTTGAAGCCGGCCCGGGCCGCAGCGCCAGCCGGGGCGGCGGCGCCCGCCAGGGGGGACAGGGCGGCCATCAGCAGCAAAGCCCGGCGCTGCCGGGCGTGAGGAAAGAGAGCAGGTTCGAAGGCGTCATCGGTCACGGGGGAGGTGGAAAGTTGGCGGGCCACGGGTCCATCCCGGATGCCGGCATCCGGGCGCGCGCAGTATCGATCAATCCGCTGGCGGGCCGCTCGCTGCAGCCCGTGGGCTCGGGCATCGCTGAGGCAGGGCCGGCGGAAAAACGCGGGCGTTGCCGGGGCCTCCCAGCCCAGCAACGCCCGCTCAAACCTCCGGCTGCAGGCGACCGGAGGGAGGAGACACACAGATCCATCCGCCCCGGGGCGGCACGCAGGCCACCCCAGAGCTCACCGCGATCAGTAGTTGACCGTGGCGCGCACGCCGAACATGCGCGGCGGGTTGTAGCTGTTGAAGGTGTAGCCGCCGGCCATGCCCTGACCCATCCAGTTCTTGACGATGTTGTTGCTCAGGTTGGTGCCCCAGAGCTCGACATTCCATTTGTCGCTGGTGGGCGCGAAGCGGACCGAGGCATTCCAGTTGGTGTAGGCCTTCTGGTAGTCGCCGATCTTGTCGTTGTCCAGATTGCGCACGGTGAAGTACATGCGGCTCTGGTAGCGCATGCCGATGGTCGGCGTGAGGCTGTACTCGCCGATGTGCATGTCATGCGAGTAGTTCAGGGCGAAGGAGGTCTTGGGCGCATAGGGCAGTTGATTGCCGGTCACATCCAGGATGCGGCGGCCGCGCTTGCTGGGGTCGGTGCCCAGATAGACCGGGGCGCATTCGGGCGCGCCGAATTCCTTGCGGTAGCCGCACATCCAGCTGTCGTCATAGGTCGGGTAGGACTTGACCTTGGCGTCCAGCCAGGCGAAGTAGCCCGAGAAGTTGCCACCGGTCCAGGGCAGCAGCTTGAACTCCAGCTCCAGGCCCTGGATCTTGGCGTCGCCGATGTTTTCGGTCTTCCAGGCGTTGACCACATCGCAGGCCGGTTCCCAGTCGGCGCAGGTGCGGGTCAGCTTTTTCTGGCCCACGGCGGTGGAGCCGGTCACGTGCATGCCCTTGTACTGGGTGTTGAAGTAGGTGGCGCTCAGCTCCAGCTTGTTGCCGAAGTGGCGGCCCTTGTAGCCCAGCTCAAAGTTCTTGGTGGTTTCCGGGCCGTAGTCCAGGAAGCTGTACTTCTTGCTGCCACCGTCCACGCACTCGGCGCCGCCGCAGGTGTCGAACTTGTCGCCAAAGCCGCCCGGGCGATAGCCGGTGGCCAGCGAGGCGAAGACCATATCGGTCTTGCTCAGGTCGTACTGCATGCCGAAGCGGTAGGTGGTCTTCTTCCAGCTCTTGCTGTAGCTGTTGACCACAGGCTCGGGGTAGACACCCAGGCCGGCGAAGGGGCCCATGCCCAGGGTCAGGTCCGTGCCGTTGTGCGGGGTGCACAGGCCGGGCTCGCAGCCGGGCTTGTACTTGCCGTTGTAGTACCAGGGCGTGCTGGCGTCCCAGAGGCCGGCGGAGATGCCGCCGTTGTCGCTGCGCTTGTCGCGGCTGAAACGCACACCGGCCGTGGCCGTCAGGCGCTCGGTCAGGGCCAGGTCGCCCTGGGCGAACAGACCCTTGGATTCGATCTGGCGATCGGGCTGGGCATAGAACTGGCCTTGCGGCATGGCATAAGGCGCGGCGACCAGATTGTCCTGGGCGAAGTTGATCGCGTTCTTCTCGTTCAGGAAGAAGGCGCCGGCCACATAACGCCAGTTCTTGGTCTGCTGCTTGAGCTGGAACTCATGGACCCAGGACTTGTAGTTGGAGTCCAGCGTGTAGCTGGCCTGGTCGATGGCGTGCTGGCGGCCCCAGTTGCCCCAGGGCTGCATGACATCGACCTCGCTGTCCAGCCAGGTCTGGCCGCCGTCGTCGTCGTGGTTCTGGGCGCGCT
>JAIXSD010000486.1 GCA_027484885.1 Rubrivivax sp. | reverse complement strand
TCGGCGCCTTGCGGGTGGCGCTGCCAGAGCACCTCCATGACCTGGGCTTCGGCGTCCGAGATGCTGATCGGTGGCGGTGCTGCGTCTTTCTTGGCCATGGCGGTCGGGTTCAGTCGGGGCGTCGAGTTATTGATTGGTTGATTGATTACTTTCGTAAACGAAGCAAATGTTTACCGATGTAATCGAATTCGTCAAGCAGAGCGGGCCAACGCGATCTGCAACAAGTCGCAACAACAGGGCCACCAGTCGCGCCATAGCAACATCTGACACCCCTGGCAAGCCCTGATATGCGGGTGTCACAGAGCCCTCTTAGACTCGCGGCCCGAAGCGTGAACAAAGTCACATCCTCAAAACAAGGGAGGCTTGTTCGCGCAACGCGGTTTTTCAACACCCCAGGGAAGGGACCTGCTCGTGGAACTGCTCGATACCTCGGCCTTGCTGCGCATGCTGGCCCTCTACACCCATGTGCTGGCCTGCTTTGCTGCGGCTGCGAGCGTGGTGCTGGGTGATGTGGCCATCTTCATGCCCAAGCGGGTGGATCGGGTGCTGCTGCGCAAGGCCTCGCGCCTGGTGAGCTGGTCGCTTCTGGCCCTCTGGGTCTCGGGCCTGGTGCTGATCGGCATCGACACCGGCTTTGACCCGGCGGTGATCCTGGAGAAACCCAAGCTGCTGGCCAAACTCAGCGTCGTGCTGATCCTGACGCTCAATGGCTGGGCCCTGCACCGCTGGGCCTTCCCCCTGCTCGCCGCGCCGCAGGAAGAACCGCACAAGGCCGCCGGCATGCCGGCCCTGCTGGGCGGCGTGAGCAGCGCCTCCTGGCTGTTCGCCGCGTTTCTGGGCGTGGCCAAGCCCCTGGCCATCGTGCTGCACTACCCCGGTTTCATGGCGCTGTACGCCATCTGCCTGAGCCTGGCCGTGGCCATCGCCCTGGGCGTGATGCGCCAGCGCCTGGCGCGCCAGCTGCTGGTCACCGACGACGACACCATCTACAGCGTGCTGCAAGACGAGCCCCGCGGCATGCGCGCGGCCTGATCGCCGCCACGCTCACCCCGCCGGCGGCGCCGCTTCCGGTTTGGCCGGCGCGCTGAACCAGGCGCTGCGCGGCACAAACTTCGGGCTGGCCGGGTCGCCCAGGTAATGCGGCGACATGATCTGCACGCCGTACTCATTGAACACATCCTGGATGTGGGCGTGCAGCTGGCTCAGCACCTCGGCGCGCGGGCGCGGCTGGCTGGGCGCGGCCTGGCAGACCAGGCGGTACTCGGGGTAGAAATCCGACAAGGCGGTCTGGAACACCCGGGCCGGCGGCACTTCAAGCACCCCAGGCGTGCGCCGGGCGGCCTCCAGCAGCATGGCCTCGACCTGGCGCCAGGGCGTGTCGTAGCCGATCGTCAGCGTGGTGTCGACGACATAACCGACGCCATGCACGGCACGCGAATAGTTCTTGGTGACCGAACCCATCACCAGTGAATTGGGCAGGGTCAGCTCCTCGCCCAGGCCGGTGCGGATGCGGGTGGTGAACATGCCCAGCTCGGTGATGGTGCCCTCATGCTCTTGCACCCGCACATACTCGCCCACGCGAATGGTGCGCGAGAACATCAGGATCAGGCCGCTGGCGCCCTGGCCGACGATGCTGGAGGCGCCGAGGGAAATCATCAGACCCAGCAGCACCGACATGCCCTTGAAGGCCTCGCTGCCCGAGCCCGGCAAGTAGGGGTAGGCCATCACCAGGGCGAACAGCCAGATGCCGGTGTTGATGATGCGGCGCGAAGGGCGCACCGTGTCGCGGTCCATCCAGCCCAGGCTGGCCTGGCCAGCCTCGATGCGATCGAACACCGGCTTGAGCAGGCCGGTGGCCGCGCGTGCCATGGCAAAGATCACCAGCGCGATGAAGAGATCGGGCAAGGCGTGCAGCACGCCGCTGGCGATCTTGAGCAGCACCGCCAGCAGGTAGGCGCTCAGCTGCTCGCCCCAGGGCCGGGTGTAGGGAAACTGGCTCAGCACGAAACTCAACCACTGGTAGCTGATCAAGGCCATCAAGCCCCAGCCCAGGCCCAGCACCAGCCAGTGGCTGAAGCTGAGCAGCTTGTCGCGCTGCAGCAGCGGTGTGCCGGCCAGGTGCAAGGCGCCGCTGCGCGAGGCCATGCGAGCCGCCAGGCCGGCATCGAGCGCCCGCTGGCCGCGCCGCACAGCCCAGAGCAAGCCGACAAAAACCAGGCTGGCCGCCAGGCTGTAGAGCGCCGCATGCCACAGGCGGCGCTGGTCGCGGCTCTCGCGCGTTTCGGCAATCAGCTGTTCCAGCTGGCGCTTGGCCTCGGCCACCGTGCTGTCCAGGGTGGCGCCGCTGGCCACATCGACATCCTCGGGCGTCAGGATCAAGGCCATCTCGCCGTCCAGCATCAGCATCTGGCCCTGGGCTTCCTTGCGCACGGTCACCTCGCCAGCGCCCGAGCGGGCCAGCACTTCATTCATGTAGAGATGGGTGCGGCGCGCCCGCTCGGCAGGGCTGACGCCCAGAAAGGGCGCGCGGTACTCGGCAATGCGGCGGTTCAGGATCTGCACCGGCGCGCTAGGCACCGCGGTCACTGCGGATGCGGGTGAGGCCGGCGCCACCACCTGGGCCGAGGCGACCGCAACCGTCAACAAGAGCAGGAGCGACGCGAGAACAGGCCAGAGCCGCAGACAGCAGCCCCCGAAACGGAACAGGTGCATCAACTCGGTTTCTCCCTCGTTCACATGGCCTTGCAAGCATAGCCGCAGCGCTGCGCGCACCAATCTGCGGCAAGCCCCATGCACCACGCCCAGGCGGGCCAGCTCCGCGCACCAAAGCGGCGCATGATGGGGCCAGACGGTGCACATGCCCGCGCCATCCGCCTCGGCCCGCCAGGATCCCAAACGGGCACAGGGCTTGCATTCAGCCACTGCAAAGGCCACGGAGACGACCACGCCATGCACGCCCTCACCCTGCCCGCCCCGGGCCATTACGACGAGATGCTGCTGCCCAGCGGCGCCCTGCGGCCGCATTACCAATCCTTCGCGCACTGGCTGCATGCCCAGACCCCCGAAGCCCTGGCCAAGAAACGGGCCGAGGCCGACCTGCTCTTCCACAAGGTCGGCATCACCTTCGCCGTTTACGGCGACGAGGCCGGCGCCGAGCGCCTGATCCCCTTCGACACCGTGCCCCGCATCGTGCCGGCAGAGGAGTGGCGCATGCTGGAAGCCGGCCTGCGCCAGCGCGTCAATGCGCTGAACCGCTTCCTCTGGGACATCTATCACGACCATGAGATCGTCAAGGCCGGCCTGGTGCCGGCCGAGCAGGTCTTCGCCAACGCCCAGTACCAGCCGGCCATGCAAGGCCTGGACCTGCCGCACGGCATCTACGCCCACATCACCGGCGTCGACCTGATCCGCCACTCGGACGGCGGCTACTACGTGCTGGAAGACAATCTGCGCGTGCCCAGCGGCGTCAGCTATATGCTGGAAAACCGCAAGATGATGATGCGGCTCTTCCCCGAGCTCTTCGCCAAATACCCGGTGGCGCCGGTGGCCCACTACCCCACCCTGCTGCTCAACACCTTGCGCCATGCCTCGGTGGCCGAGAACCCGACCGTGGTGGTGCTGACCCCGGGGCCCTTCAACAGCGCCTACTTCGAGCATGCCTTCCTGGCCCAGCAGATGGGGGTGGAGCTGGTCGAGGGCCAGGACCTGTTCGTCAAGGACGAGTTTCTCTACATGCGCACCACGGTCGGCCCCAAGCGGGTGGACGTGATCTACCGCCGCATCGACGATGCCTTCCTCGACCCGCTCGCCTTCCGTGCCGATTCGATGTTAGGCGTGCCGGGCCTCTTGTCGGTCTACAAGCAGGGTCACCTGATCCTGGCGAATGCCATCGGCACCGGCGTGGCGGACGACAAGTCCATCTACCCCTATGTGCCGGACATGATCCGCTTCTACCTCGGCGAAGAGCCCATCCTGCACAACGTGCCGACCTGGCAATGCCGCAAGCCGGCCGATCTGGACCATGTGCTCACCCATATGGCCGAGCTGGTGGTGAAGGAAGTGCATGGCGCGGGCGGCTACGGCATGCTGGTCGGCCCGGCCTCGACGGCGGCCGAGGTGGCCGATTTCAAGGAACGGGTCAAGGCCAACCCGGCCAACTACATCGCCCAGCCCACCCTCTGCCTGTCCAGCTGCCCGACCTTTGTCGAGGCCGGCATCGCGCCGCGCCATATCGACCTGCGCCCCTTCGTGCTGACCGGCCGCGAGGTGAATATGGTGGCCGGCGGCCTGACCCGCGTGGCCTTGAAGCAAGGCTCCCTGGTGGTCAATTCGTCCCAGGGTGGCGGCACCAAAGACACCTGGATCCTGGAGAACTGACATGCTGTCGAGAACCGCCGCCCAGCTCTACTGGATGAGCCGTTATGTCGAGCGCGCCGAGAACCTCGTGCGCATGCTGGACGTCACCCATTCCCTGTCCCTGCTGCCGCAGTCGCGCGGCGCCATGACCGAGCTGGCGGCGCCGCTGGCCGTCACCGGCACGCTGGAGGCCTTCACCGCCAGCCAGCAGCCGCTGGAGGCCGAGCGCCTGTTCAACTTCATGGCCCTGGACCTGAGCAATCCAGCCTCGGTGCTGAGCTGCCTGCGCCAGGCGCGCGAGAACGCCCACGCGGTGCGCGGCCAGATCACCGCCGAGATGTGGGAGGCCATCAACAGCACCTGGCTGGAGGGGCGCGAGTTCCCCAAGCGCGGCATCGCCAGCGTCTCCAGCTTTTTCGACTGGGTGAAGGAGCGCTCCCACCTGTTCCGTGGCGCCACCTACGGCACCTTGCAGCGCAACGATGCCTACTGCTTCATTCGCCTGGGCACCTTCATCGAGCGGGCCGACAACACCGCCCGCCTGCTCGATGTGAAGTCGCAGCTGATCGAGCCGGCCGTGGACAGCCTGATGCCGCTGGACATGCCCACCGAGAGCGCGCCCGATTTCTACGCCTGGAGCGCGCTGCTGCGCTCGCTCTCGGCCTTCGAGGCGTATCACGCGGTCTACCGCGACGCGCTGGACAGCCGGCGCGTGACCGAGCTGCTGATCCTGCGCCCCGACGTGCCGCGCTCGCTGCGCGCCTGCTGCGACGAGATCCGTGAGATCCTGCCCCTGATCGAGGCGCGCAGCGGCGCGCTCGACGCCGGCCGCCAGGTCAAGCTGCTGGCCGGCCGCCTGGCCTTGCGCCTGGCTTATGGCGAGGTCGGCGAGATCCTGGCCACCGGCGTGCACCGCTGGCTGACCGGCTTTCTGGAGGAATCGGCCCAGCTCAGCGACGCGATCCGCCTGGCCTATCTGGAGGCGAACTGAGCGGCCACCGTCTGCACCCGACCCAACACCGCATCCATCGAACGATCACCGAACGCCCACCGGGAACTCACCGTGCACCTCGCCATCCACCACGAAACGGTTTACCGCTACCAGCACCCGGTGCAGCGCAGCACCCAGGTTCTGCGCCTGACACCGACCGATGGCAGCCGCCAGCGCGTGCTGCGCTGGGAGCTGAACCTGCCGGCCGCGGCCAGCCGCGGTCTCGATGCCTACGGCAACACCATGCATGTGCTGACCCTGGACCGGCCGCACAGCGAGATCCACCTGCACGCCAGCGGCGTGGTCGAAACCGACGACGGCCCGCCCACGCCCGACCCGCGTGACGGCCGCTTCCCGCCCGAGGTGTTCCTGCGTGACTCGCCCCTGACCCAGGCCGATGCTGCCCTGCGTGACTTCGCCGCCGCCCACGCCACCGCCGTGGCGGCCGATGCCCGCGAAGGCCTGATGGCCATGCTGCAAGCCCTGGCCTTGCACATGCCCTACACCCCCGGCTCCACCGACGCGGCCACGCCGGCGGCCGAGGCCTTTGCCGCGCGCCTGGGCGTATGCCAGGACCATGCCCAGGTCTTTGCCACCTGCGCACGCCTGCTCGGCATCCCCACCCGCTATGTCAGCGGCTACCTCGCGGCCGACACCGAGCATGTGGCCAGCCATGCCTGGGCCGAAGCCCGGCTGCCGGGCTCAGCGGAAGAAGGCGGTGGCTGGCTGGGCTTTGATGTCAGCAACCAATGCCTGGCCGACGGCCGCTATGTGCAGTTGGCCCTGGGCGCCGACTACCTCGACGCCTGCCCGGTGCGCGGCATGCGCCTGGGTGGCGGGCAGGAGGCGCTGCGCGCCGCCGTGCGCGTGGCCCCCACACCGGCGCCGGCCGAACAGCAGTGAGCCCACGGCGATAATCGTCCCGCTCCTGCTCTGACCCACTCCCCGGGCTGCACCATGACCTACTGCGTTGCCATGCGTCTCGACGCCGGCCTCTTGTTCGCCTCGGACTCGCGCACCAATGCGGGCGTCGACCACAT
>JAIXSD010000750.1 GCA_027484885.1 Rubrivivax sp. | reverse complement strand
TCGATGGCATGCAGGGTCTGGTCGCGGGTGCGGCTGTGCTCGGCGGCAAAGCTCTCGCAGCCCAGCAACAGCTGCATCAGCGGGCTGCTGCGGGCGATGATTTCGGGCCAATCGGCCTCGCCGATCACGCGCAGGGAATGCACGGCATTGCTGACGCTGAGGTTGTCGGCCGTCTGCTCGGCCGCTTGTTGCAGCTGGGCGGCGGCGGGGTCGGGCAGGGCTTGCAGCAGCCAGGCGCGGCGGGCCTGGCTGGCCAGGGGGGCCGCCGCATCCAGCGGCTCGGCGCGGTGCAAGAGTCGCTGGGCCATCTGCGCCAGGAAAGGCTGATCCAGGCCACGCTGCTGCAGGGCGGCGCGCTGGGCTTCCAGCGTGGCCACATCGAGCTCGGCAATCCGGTCACAAGCCTGGTTGGCCAGCTCGCGCGCGGCCTTCTGGCCGGCCACGCGCTCGGCCAGGCGGCGCAGGTTCTCAATCAGCACCACGCGCAAGGTGGTGGGCAGGGCCCAGATCTCGCCCAGATTGAGCGGCCGCACGCCTTGGTAGGCGCACAGGAAATGGACCAGCAGGTCTTCATCGAAGGCGCCGTCGGTGTGGGCGATGCAGGCCCAGGCCACGCCGTAGACGCGCGGCAGGCCGGCCAGCGGCTCTTCGCTGAGCACGGGCAGGGCGCGGAAGTAGCGCCGCGGCAGGCCTTGCTGCACCTCTTGCAGCTGGGCCTCGATCAGGTGGAAGTTGTCCAGCAGCCATTCGGCCGCCGGGCTGATGTCGAAGCCGGTGCTGGCTTGGCGGGCCAGGAAGCGATGGGCCTGGCGCAGGCTGTCGATATTGCTGCGCAGGCGCGGCACAAAGGTCTGGCCGCGCCGCTGTTCGCGGGCCGCGCGCACCCGGTGGGTGGCGGCCAGGCTGCGGCCATGCTGGGCAAAACGCTGCTGGCCAAAGATTTCCGCGCGGATGGGCGCCAGCATGCGGCCCTGCCGGGGGGCGAGCAGGGCGTGCAGCAGCTCCATCGCTCAGCGCCAGGCTTGGTAGAGCAGGGCGGCCAGGGCGGCCAGCAGCAAGGCACTGGTGACGCTGCGGCGGCTGACAAAGCCCACCAGGGCATCAGCGCCGCAACGCAGGGCGAACAAGCGCCCGCGCAGGGCTCTGCACAGGCCCAGATGGGCGCCCAGGGCGGCGGCGCTGGCCGCCGAATCGTCCCCACGACCTGGCGGGGCCAGGCGGTCTTGTGCATGGGCTGGGTTCGGGGACGCGAAGGCGGGCAGGCTGGGGCTCATGTGCAGCTCCAGTTTCAGCGCGGGCTGCTGCTGACTTCGGCCTGCACCTCCACCGCGACCCGGCGGTCAGGCTGCAGGCAGCGCACCAGGGCGGTGGACTTGCGCTCGCCCTTGCAATCACCGGCGCGTGTCACCGGCATCGATTCGCTCTTGCCCAGGGCGCTGATCTTGCTGGCCTCGATGCCGCCGGGGTTGATCAGATAGGCTTTGACCGCATCGGCGCGCTGCTGTGACAGGGTCTGGTTGTAGTCGCTGTTGCCGAGGCGGTCGGTGTGGCCCTCGACCGTGACGAGCTGGAAGCTGCTGCCCTTGAGCTCGGCCGCCAGGGCATCGAGCGCGCGCGCACCTTCGGGTCGAATCTGGGTCTCGTCAAAGCCGAACAGCGATTCGGCCGAGAAGCTCAGGCGCCGCGGCGGGATGGGGATGCCGGCCGCGGTCGGTGGCAGCAGCATCGGTGTGGCCACCGGCTCGGGCGGCGGCGGGGGCGCGGCAGCCATCACCGCGGCGGGCGGGCTGTAGCTGGGCGCTGCGCTGCTCATGCGCGGGGCCGGCGTGGGCGAGCGGCCGAAGGGGAAAACCAGGCTCACCGACACCAGATTGACGGGGATGTGATAACCCAAGGCATTGCGCACCCGATAACGCTCCGCTTCAGCGCGCACGGCCATGCCGCCGGGGTTCCATTCCAGGCCGGCGCCGAGCTTCATATTGGTGTCGCGGCGGCTGGGGTCATAGTTATTCAGCGCGGCAGCGCCGCTGCCGTCGAAATGGGTGCGGGTGCGGTTGAACTGCGTGCCGATGCGGCCCAGCAGCGACCATTGATCGCTCATCGGCAGCTTGCCGACCAAGTCGAGGTTGATGCCCTTCAGGTCGAAGCGGCCGTTGACCGTGCCGGCCGGTGTGGTGCTGGCATCGATGTTGAATCGGCCGAGCTGGAAGTAGCCGGCCTCGACCGCCCAGTAGCGGTTCATCTGGTAGCCGAGAAAGAGCTTGTAAGCCGTGTCGCGCTCGTCGCGCGAGATGCTGGTGGCGGTGACGCCGGCGGGCAGCACCACGCCGAGGGCGCGTTCGGCATCGAGCTTGGCCCGCGCCTGGCCGGCGCCGAAGCCGCCGTACATGTAAGGATCATCGGACTGCGCCCAGGCGGGCAGGGGCAGCAAGGGCAGGAGGCCGATCACGCTGCACAGTCCTGCTTTCGCCAGGCCTTGCGTGAGCGGACGAGCCGTCGCCCGAACTGAGGTGCGGCGGCTGCGGAGATGTGTGCCATGCGACATGGTGATCCTTGTGGAGTGAAGACGGGCAGGGTGCCAAAGCGCCCTGAAAGACTGCGAACTTTCAGTCTCAGCGGCTTTGCCTCAGGGGTCTGTACGCTGGCGTACCGCGGCGCTGTGGCCTGCCTCCGGCGCGGCAGGGCTGGAAGGGGGCGATCCAGCGGGCGCCGAGCTGCGCGCACGCACCTGGCTGCCCAAGGCCCGGTCCCAGAAGCTGCTGCTGACGCCGTAGCAGCGCGCGGCGCCGCCCTGGTGGTGCAGGGCATGCCAGCGTGCGCGCCGGGCCAGCCAGTCGCCGGGTGCTCGCTCGGCTGCCAGCCCTTGATGCACGGCATGGTGGATGGCCGAGTACATCAGGTAGCCGCTCAAAACCCCCAGCAGCATGAGCCCGCTGCGCCAGGCGCCCAGCAGCAGCCACAGCGGCGCAAACACCAGCGTGGCAAACAGGCTGGCGCTGAGCCAGGTGGGCAGGCCCACATGGGCTTGTGGCAAGGCGTGGTGCAGGGCGTGCCAGCGCTGGAAGGGCTGCAGCCCGTGCAGCACAAAGCGGTGGGTCAGGTACTCCAGCAGCGACCACAGCAGCAGGCCCAGCAGAAACAAGCCCAGCACGCGCGCCGCAGTTTGCGGCTGCCAGCTAGGTGCTGCGGTGTTCAGCCACAGGGCGGCTGCCAGGCTGGCAATGGCCAGGGCGTAGAAGGCCAGATCGGCCAGGCTGGCGCGCCGGCTTTGGCGCAAGGTGATCAGGGGCATGGGGTTTCCTTGGCAGGGAAGAAGACAGGAGGCATGGGCCGGAGTTGGCCGCTTGGCCCAGGCTAAGGGCCGGAGGCGCCCGCGCTCTGTGCGCCTGCGCACCGATGGGAGACGGGGTGCAGGCGATGCGCGTGGGTGCAGAGGCCCGGCTTGGCTCTTGTGTACGCTGGCGAACATACCGGCCAGGCTCGGCTGCCTATAGTCGGGCGAACGCCCTGCACGCCAGACCCTGGCTGCTGATGGCGTTCGGCGCAGGAGCGATCTCTGCGCACCACCACAGGGAGTTGCAATGCCGCACACGATGGACCCGAAGAAGAACCACCTGCTGGCCGCCTTGCCCGAAGCCGAATGGCAGCGCTGCCGCGGCTTCCTGGAACCGGTGGACCTGCCCCTGGGCCAGGTGCTTTACGAATCAGGCCGGCCCATGAGCCATGTTTTCTTTCCCTGCGATGCCATCGTGTCCTTGCTCTTCGTGATGGAGAACGGCGCCTCGGCCGAGATCGCCGTGGTGGGCAACGAAGGCATTGTGGGCATCTCGCTCTTCATGGGCGGTGGCTCCACGCCCAGCCGCGCGGTCGTCCAGAGCGCCGGCCTGGGCTACCGCATGCGCGCCGGTGCGCTGACCGAAGAGTTCAACCGCAGCGGTCCGCTGATGCATCTGCTGCTGCGCTACACCCAGGCCCTGATCACGCAAATGGCCCAAACGGCCGCCTGCAACCGCCATCACAGCCTGGATCAGCAGCTCTGCCGCTGGCTGCTCCTGAGCCTGGACCGCCTGCAGGGCGACGAGCTGGTCATGACCCAGGAGCTGATCGCCAATATGTTGGGTGTGCGCCGCGAGGGCGTCACCGAGGCGGCGCTCAAGCTGCAAAAGCTCGGCCTGATCCGCTATGCGCGCGGCCACATCTCGGTGCTGGACCGTGCCGGTCTGGAGCAGCGCAGCTGCGAGTGCTACGGCGTGGTCAAGAAGGAATACGACCGCCTGCTGCCCGATCGCACCGCAGCCTGAGGTTGATGGCGATGGTTGAAATTTCGGTCATCCCTCCCGCGCATGTGCGCTTGCAGACAGAGCACAGTCGGCCCTGGCCTCAGTGTGACAGCCGCAGCGCTGCAACCCCTGCGGCGCATCTGCTGAAAGCTGCCGTGAACCCAATGACACCGCCTGTCTCTGCGTCCCTGCCCTCGGAGCGCTCGGCGCTGCCTGCGCAGAACCGCTTGATTGCAGCTTTGCCGCCGGTTCGCCGTGCCAGTTTGCTGGCGCTGTGCGAGCCGGTGGAGCTGAAGCTCTCGGAGCGCTTGTGCGAAGCCGGTGAGGCCACACGTTACGTCTATTTTCCGGTTGATGCCTTCATCTCCTTGCTGGCCCAGATCGATGAGCACCCGAGCCTGGAGATGGGCATGGTGGGCCGCGAAGGCATGTTGGGCTTGCAGCTGATTCTGGGCGTCAACCGCGCGCCGCTGGGTGCCCTGGTGCAGGGCGAGGGCAGGGCCTGGCGCCTGGGTGCAGCAGCCTTTCGGACCGAGCTTTTGCGCAGCCTGCCGCTGCGCCTGCTGCTGCAGCGTTACCTCTATGTGCGCCTGGCCCAGCTGGCCAGCGCCGCTGGCTGCCTGCGTTTCCACCAGATCGGCCCGCGCCTGGCGCGCTGGTTGCTGATGAGCCAGGATCGCGCCGGCCATGCGCAGCTGGCGGTGACGCAGGAGTTTCTGGCGTTCATGCTGGGCGTGCGCCGCGTGGGCGTGACCCAGGCGGCCGGCGCCATGCAGCGAAGCGGCCTGATCCGCTACCACCGTGGCCTGCTCACCGTGCTGGACCGGGCCGGTCTTGAAGCCGCTGCGTGCAGCTGTTATGCCCGCGACCAGAGCCACTATGCCGCCCAGTTTCCAGCGACCAGCGTGCGTCGGCGCACAGATTCAAGCGGCACCGGCACCTAAGCTGGGGTGGATTCTTCACCCCACCGGAGCCTCCGCATGTATCCCACTCCCACCCCTGTCCACAACACCCAGGGCGCCCTGGCGCATCGCGGCGCCGCGCTGCAAACCCCGACCGATCTGCACCCCAACGCCACCCGTGACCTGTCGGCCAGCCTCAACGGCGTGCTGGCCGATGTGTTTGCGCTCTACCTCAAGACCAAGAACTTTCATTGGCATATGAGTGGCCCGCATTTCCGCGACTACCACCTGATGCTGGACGAGCAATC
>JAIXSD010000042.1 GCA_027484885.1 Rubrivivax sp. | reverse complement strand
CTGCTCAATGATTTCAAGGGCTCGCTGCTGCTGATCACCCACGACCGCGCTTTCCTGGACAACGTGGCCAATCGCATCGTCGAGCTGGACCGTGGCCAGCTGCGCGGCTACCCGGGCAACTTCGCGGCCTTCACTGCCGCCAAAGCCTACGAGCTGGAAAACGAGGCCCTGTTCAACGCCCGTTTCGACAAGCTGTTGGCACAGGAAGAGGTCTGGATCCGCAAGGGCGTGGAAGCCCGCCGCACCCGCAGCGTGGCCCGCATCCAGCGCCTGGAGGCCATGCGCCTGGCCCACGCCGCGCGCCGCGATGTGCAGGGCAAGGCCAAGCTGGACATCGACACCGGCGCGGCCAGCGGCAAGATCGTGGCCGAGCTGGAAAACGTCAGCAAGAGCTATGGCGACCGCGTCATCGTGCGCGACTTCACCGCCACCATCCTGCGCGGCGACAAGGTCGGCCTGGTCGGCTCCAACGGTGCCGGCAAGACCACGCTGCTGAAGATGATCCTCGGTGAACTGGCGCCCGACAGCGGCGAGGTGCGCCAGGGCTCGCGCCTGACGGTGGCCTATTTCGACCAGATGCGCGACACGCTGAACCTCGACGCCACTTTGGCCGACACCATCAGCCCTGGCAGCGAGTGGATCGAGATCGGCACGCAGAAAAAGCATGTGAAGAGCTACCTGGGCGACTTCCTGTTCTCGCCCGCGCGCGCCAATTCGCCGGTCAAGAGCCTCTCCGGCGGCGAGCGCAACCGCCTGCTGCTGGCCCGCCTGTTCGCCCGCCCAGCCAATGTGCTGGTGCTGGACGAGCCGACCAACGACCTCGACATCGAAACCCTCGAGTTGCTGGAAGAGCTGCTGGCCGATTACGACGGCACGGTCTTCCTGGTCAGCCACGACCGCCGTTTCCTGGACAACGTGGTCACCTCGACCATCGTCAACGAAGGCGACGGCCGCTGGCGCGAGTACGAGGGCGGCGTGCAGGACTGGTTGATCCAGTCCAAGCGCGCAGCGGCCCTGGCCGCCAAGTCGGCGCCCGCAGCTGCCCCGGCGCCTGCGCCGGTCGCCGCGCCAGCGCCCGCAGCCGTGGTGGCGAGCAAGAAAAAGCTCAGCTACAAGGAGCAGCGCGAGCTGGACGAGCTGCCCGCCAAGGTGGCGGCGCTGGAAGCCGAGCAGAAGCAGCTGCACGCGCTGCTGGGCGGCACCGAGCTCTACAGCCAGGGGGCGGCCCGCATTGCCGAAGTGACCGACCGCGCCGCGCAGATCGACGACGAACTGCTGGGCCTGATGGAGCGCTGGGAAGTGCTGGAAGCGAAATGACCACGCCGGCAGACCCGGACCGCGCGCAGGCCTTGGGCCAGGAATGGCAGGCCTTGTTTCGCGCGCATGAGGGCTACGAGTTCGGCGCCCTGGCGCTGAAACTTTGCGCCCTGATCTTGTGCGGCGTGGCCTGGGGTGCGAGCTGGCTCTGGGTGCTGCTGCCCTTGCTGTGGCTGCAGGAGGGCGTGCTCAAGACCTTCCAGTCGCGGCTGTCCGACCGCCTGCTGCGCGTGGAAGCCTTGCTGCGTGAGCCCGCCCCGACAGGCACTGCGTTTCAGCTGCACAGCGAGTGGCTGCAGCAGCGGCCGGGCGGCGCTGCCCTGATCGTGGAATATCTGAAATCGGCCTTGCGCCCGACCGTGGCCCTGCCGTACCCGATCTTGCTGTCGGCGCTGGCCGTTTTTTGAGGGCTGGGCCGGCGCGGCGCTTCAGAGCTGAACCTGCACCTCGCCCAGGCCCTCGAAGCGGACCCACAGCCGGTCACCCGCCGCCAGGTCGGGCATCACCAGCCAGGCGCCGGTGGTGACCACCGAGCCAGCAGGCAAGACCTGACCCTCACGGGTGGCATGGCGCAGCCATTGCGGCAGCAGCCAGAAGGGGTCGCCCAAGGAATGGCTGCCGCGGGCGAGCAGCGGCGCGTCGTCGTTGCGCTGGATTTCGCAAGCCTGCTGGGCCCAGTCGCGCCCGGCTTGCGGCGGCAACCAGTCCCCGAGCACCAGGGCGCCATGCGAGAGCGCATCGACCTGGCGCAGCCAGGCCGGCGCGGCCTGAGCTTGCAGCCAACGTGAGCTGACCAGTTCGGCCGACACGGCCATGCCGTCCACCAGGGCTGCGGCCTGCGGGCCGTCCAGCGTGGCAGCGCGCGCTGCATCCACATCCTGGCCCAGGCGCAGGGCAATCTCGGCCTCGATGCCGGGGCGGTTCAAGCGCAGATCGTGCAGCGTGGCCGGGCTGTGGCGCACGCCGCGCGGGGGCAGGGCGGCATGGCCCAGCGCCGCCTCGCGCGAGGGGCCGCCGCTTTTCCAGGCCTGGGGCTCCTGGGCCAGGCCGCAGCCCAGGCGGCGCGCCAGCTCGGCTTGGGCACGGGCGATCAAGGCTGCGTCCGGCGCTTCGGTCGGCCACAGGCTGGCATCGAGCGCAGGCCCGCCCCACCAGGCGGCCGCCAGAGCCGCCGGCAGGTTCTCGCCGATGCGGGTGTTGAGATCCAGGGCGTTCACAGGCGTTGCAGTTTGTGGGCCGGCACCAGCTCAGTCTTGCCCTTGAGCTGCACCACCAGCTCGCCGCTGCGCACCACGACGAATTGAACGGTGTCGGTCTGCCCCTCGAACTTGACCTTGTCGCCGGCGCGCAGCTGCGGTGGCAGGGGCGGCAGCACGATTTTGGGCGGCAGATGGCCAGGGCCTTGTTGTGACTTCATCACCGCATTCAGGCGCTGGGCCAGCTCCGGCCGCTCCTGGGCCAGCTGTTCCAGCGAGCGGCGCATGGTGGATTTCAGGTCGTCGGCGGTGAAGGGCTTGCGCAGCAGAAAGCGCGAGCCCGCGGCCTTGGCTTCGGCCTCATGCGCAGGCGTGATCTCGAAGCTCAGCAAGGCCAGGCGGCAACCCGGGTTGACCGTCTGGAGGCGTTGGTACAGCGCAATGCCGCTGAGGTCGGATTTGGGGAACCAGTCGGTGATCAGAAAGTCCGGCTTGAACTCCAGGCCCAGGCTCAGGGCCGAGGCGGTGTCGCTGGTATTGCGGATGGAGTGGGAAGGGAAGCCGAAGCCCTCCAGCAACTGGCGGGCGAAGGTTTGCACACCGGCCAGTGCATCGACGATCAAGAAACGCAGCTCGGTGTTCGCGGGGGCACTCATGAACAGAAGGCGGGGAGGGGCAGCGGCAAGAAACGATGGGCGCTCCTTCGAGAGGCGCGCAGGAGGGCCGATGTTAGCCCCCCGAGCTTGTGTTTTCGGCACGCGTTGGCGCATTCAGCAGCCTGGGATATGTACGAATGCCGCCCCGCTGTGCGCCTGATCTCCGCGCGGCACTTGAGCTG
>JAIXSD010000301.1 GCA_027484885.1 Rubrivivax sp. | reverse complement strand
TGACCCTCAAGCCCGGCCTGTTCACCGGCCAGGGCCGCGCGCTGTGCGGCCGCATCTGGTTTGATGACCTGGGCGTGGACCTCAGCAGCAGCGCCGCGCTGGCCCAGCTGATCGCGAGCGACTACCTCCAACCCTGGCTGCGCGGCCAGGGCGGCGATCGACATTTGCAGCACAAGGGCAGCCAGGGGGATGTGCTGGTCATCGGCGGGGCGCCGGGCATGCGCGGCGCGGCACGCCTGGCCGCCCGTGCGGCCTTAGCCGCAGGCGCCGGCCGAGTCTATGCCTGGCTGCTGGACTCAGCGGCCGACGCCGAAGTAGACCTGCAGCGCCCCGAACTGATGCGCTGGACTGCCCCGTTAGGCGGCAGCGATAGCAGTGCCTGGCGCGGGCGCACCGTGGTCTGCGGCTGTGGCGGCGGCGAGGCCGTGGAGGGCGTGCTGGACGGCGTCTTGCGCCACGCCGAACGCTTGGTGCTCGATGCCGACGGACTCAATGCCGCGGCCCGAGAGCCGCGCCTGCGCGCCCTGCTCTCGGCCCGCAAGGACCTGGGCCTGGCGACGGTGCTGACGCCCCACCCACTGGAGGCGGCGCGCCTGCTGGGCTGCACGGTGAGCGAGGTTCAAGCAGACCGACTGCATAGCGCGAGCAAGCTGGCCAATCAGCTGCGCTGCACGGTGCTGCTGAAAGGCTCCGGCAGCGTGATCGCGTCGCCAAGCCTGGGCCAACCACATCTCTCGCCCCAACTCGCCATCAACGCCAGCGGCAATGCCGCCCTGGCCACGCCGGGCAGCGGCGATGTGCTGGCCGGCTGGCTGGGCGGGCTGTGGGCACAGGAGCCCACGTTTCACCCCGCCGCCGTGGCCGCTGCCGCATGCCATTGGCATGGACGGGCGGCCGAAACGCAAATCGGCGGCCCACTGCGAGCCGCCGATCTGGTGGAGCGCATGCATGCGCTCCACGCGCAAGCCCGGGCCTGAGTCCAGGCCTGAGCCCAAGCACAAGCCTACGCCTCAGCGTCGCTTTCCACCCGTCTTGGCGGATGCTGCAGGCGACTTGGCCGCCTTGGCCGACTTACCACCCTTGCTGGACTTGGATGCCTGGTTCTTGCGCGCCACCTGACGCGCCAACTCCACGGGGTGCGGCGCCTGCGCGGCCGGACTGCCGCTACCGCCGCTGCGACTGCGACCTGCGGTGCCACGGCGTGCAGCCTTGGCCACGGCCTTGACCTCGCGGTCACGGCTCAGCAACTGCTCTAGTTCTTCCTCGGCAGTGACCGGCAAGGCCAGGGCCGCGGCGCGAGCGCCCTGGCCCGCCTTGTCGCGCGCTGCGCGGGCCAGCAGCTTGGCCTCGCCGCTCTCTTGCACCAGACGGAAATCAATCTTGCGTGCATCGAGATCGACGCGACCAACCTGCACCTGCACCTTGGCACCCGTCGCGTAACGGATGCCAGTGCGCTCGCCACGCAGCTCCTGGCGCAGCTCGTCGAACTTGAAGTACTCGCCACCGAGCTCGGTGATGTGAATCAGGCCCTCGACGAACAAGGCGTCCAGCTGCACGAACAGGCCGAAGCTGGTGACCGCGCTGACAGTGCCGGCGAACTCCTCGCCCAGATGCTCGCGCATATAGCGGCATTTGAGCCAGGCCTCGACATCGCGCGAGGCCTCGTCGGCGCGGCGCTCATTGGCGCTGCAATGGGCACCCACCACCTCCCAGCGCTCCAGCTCGGTCGAAGCCTTGGCGGGGTCGATGGGCGCGGCGCGGCCCGGGCGCTTGGCAGGCATGGGCACGTCCATCTTGCCGGCATCGAGCTGGTACTTTTTGTCCGCCAGGATGGCCTTGATGACACGGTGCACCAGCAGATCGGGGTAGCGCCGGATCGGGCTGGTGAAGTGGGTGTAGGCCTGGTAGCTGAGACCGAAGTGCCCGGCGTTTGCGGCCGTGTACTGCGCTTGCTGCATGGAACGCAGCAGCATGGCATGGATCTGGGTCGCATCGACCCGGTCCTTGGTGGCCGCGGCAATGGCCTGGTACTCGCTGGGCTTGGGGTTGTCGCCAATCGAGAGACCCAGACCCAGGGCGCGCAGATAGGCCTGCAACGCGACGCGCTTCTCGGGCGTCGGGCCCTCGTGCACGCGGAACAAGGAGCCGTGTTTGGAATGCTCGATGAAATCGGCCGCGCAGACATTGGCGGCCAGCATGGCCTCCTCGATCAGCTTGTGTGCCTCGTTGCGGGTGCGCGGGATGATCTTCTCGATGCGGCCGTTGTCGTCGCAGACGATCTGCGTTTCCACCGTGTCGAAATCGATGGCACCGCGGCGGTGGCGCTCGCCCAGCAGGGCGCGGTAGACCTCGTGCAGATTCAGCAGATGCGGCACCAGATCGCGGCGCTTGGCGGCCTCGGGGCCATGGGTGTTGCCCAAAATCGCCGCCACCTCGTTGTAGGTGAAGCGCGCATGCGAGCGGATCACGGCCGGGTAGAACTGGTAGGCCGAGACCTCGCCGCTTTCGTTGACCAGCATGTCGCAGACCATGGACAGGCGGTCTTCGTAGGGGTTCAGCGAGCACAGGCCGTTGGACAGCTTCTCCGGCAGCATGGGGATCACGCGGCGCGGGAAGTAGACCGAAGTGGCGCGCTCGTAGGCATCGCCATCGAGCGGATCGCCCGGCTTCACGTAATGGCTGACATCGGCAATCGCCACCAACAGACGCCAGCCGCTGAAGGCCGTCTTGCCACGCCCCTGCTTGTGCGGTTCGCAGTAAACGGCATCATCGAAATCGCGTGCGTCTTCGCCGTCGATGGTGACCAGGGCGACATCGCGCAGATCGATGCGGCCTTTCAGATCGACGGCACGCAGCTTCTCGGGCAGCTTGGCCGCCTGCGCCAGCGTGGCGGCGCTGAAGCGGTGCGGCACATCGTACTTGCGCACGGCGATCTCGATCTCCATGCCGGGATCGTCAATCTCGCCCAGCACCTCAACCACCCGACCCACCGGCTGGGCATAGAGCGAAGGTGGCTCGATCAACTCGACCGCCACCACCTGGCCCGCCACGGCATTCGCGATGCCGGTCTTGGGGATCAGGATGTCCTGCCCCATGCGCTTGTCTTCGGGCGCCACCAGCCAAATGCCTGATTCGAGCAGCAGGCGGCCGATGATGGGCTTTTTCTTGCGCTCGAGGATCTCCAGCACCCGGCCTTCGGGACGGCCACGCTTGTCATAACGCGTGATTCGCACGCGCAGGCGATCGCCGTGCATGACGGCATGCATTTCCTGCTGCGAAAGGTAAATGTCTTGCGCGCCGACATCGGGCAGCAAGAAGCCATGGCCATCGCGATGGCCTTGCAGCGTGCCCTCGACTTCGCTCAGCAATCCAGGGGTTTCAGCAGGCGCAGCTGCTTTCGCAGTGGCGGCACTTGAGTTCTTAAAGTTTTTGATGATAGAATCCTTGCTTTCCTGAAACGACAGGGCTTTTTCGACACTCTACAGTTTCGAAACAAGCTTTGAACCTTGCCCAGGTGG
>JAIXSD010000076.1 GCA_027484885.1 Rubrivivax sp. | reverse complement strand
GAACTGCGCCGTCGTCTGCAAGACCCGGCACAGTTTGCGCAAGCCGCGTCAGAGCTCGGCATGAACCCAGCAAAGCCTGATGCCAAGCCGGCCACAACTCAGGCAGACACTGCGGGTGATCTGTTGGCCGGATTGCTGGGTGGCCGGCCGGGTGCCGCCGCTGCTCACACCGAAACACCGGCTGCCGCTCAAGCAGCGCCCGCCGGCATCGATGCCTTCATCCGCCAGATCGTCGCGCCCCATGTCGTGCCTGACCATGGGGCGCAGCAGGCGGCGCTGCTGGCGTCGGTCGATCTGGCGATTGCCGAGCAGATGCGGCAGCTGCTGCATGCGCCTGAATTTCAGACCATCGAATGTGCCTGGCGCGGGCTGCACTTCCTGCTCTCCCAGCTCGAACTGGACGAGCAATTGCAGCTGCATCTCTTCGATGTCAGCCGCGAGGAGCTGCTGACCGATCTGGTCGCGGCGCAGGGCGATGTCCCGCGCACCGGCCTTTTCCGCGCACTTGTGGAGCGCAATCTTGGCGCACCCGATGCGCAGGCCTGGAGCCTGCTCGTCGGCCTCTTCAGTTTCGGCCCTTCAGACCCCGACATCGGCCTGCTGGCTGCGCTGGGTGTGCTTGCATCCAAAGCCAGTGCCCCATTCCTGGCCGCGGCCGACATGGATCTGGCATTGGCCGAACCTGCAGCTTTGACGGGCTGGCAGCGCTTGCGCCGCAGCGCTGAGCTGGCGCCCTGGATCGGCCTCTCGGCCCCTCGCCTGCTCTTGCGCGCGCCCTACGGCCGCCGCAGCGACCCCATCACGGCCTTTGCCTTCGAAGAACTCCCAGCGGGTGTGCCTGAGCATGAGCATCTGCTTTGGGGGCCCTCCTCCGTGGCGACCGCTCTGCTCATGGCCCGCGCCTTCCGTCAACAGGGCTGGAGCTTCGAGCCCGGCGATGAAAGCGAACTGGCTGATCTTCCAAGCTTCAGCTTCGAGCGCGATGGCGAAAAGGAGCTGCAAGCCTGCGCCGAAACCTATCTCAGCGAACGCGCGGCTCAAGTGATCTTGGACGCGGGTTTGATGCCGCTGCTGAGCCACCGAAACCGGCATGCGGTGACGGTGATGCAGTTTCAGTCGATTGCCGAGCCGGGCGGCGGGCTGGCTGGGTTGGCGGGGAGGCTCGCGAATCCCAAAGCGCGCTAAAGGCAAAAAGATCCCATCTCTCATGATGGGCCTGGTCGAGTGTGGAGCCGAATGAAGGCCTAAGGCCGCAGTCGCAGCCACGCGCTTCAGCGCTGCCAGTTCCTTTGCCTACGCAGAGGCCGGTGAGTCAGTCTGCTTCCGCTTTGGGTGGCAGCTTGGGTTGCACCGGCGCACTGACCGGGGGACCGCCGACCTGGGTGCTCATGCGTGTGGACAAGTCCACCCGGTAAATGCCTCCGGCCTCGTTGATGATCTCCAGTGCTTGCGCTCCCGGCAACAGCTGCATCGAGCGGAAATAGCGTGGCAGTGTGGGCTGGCCGGCGACTTGGGCGCCAGGCACCTCGTACACCTTCAGGCGCCACAGTCGCAGGCCGCTTGCAATGTCGATGGCGGCGAGGTATCCCCCAGCTTGGTCACCGTTGCGGCTGTCGTGCGTGTCCTGCACATAGCGCACGCCCTCATGCTCTATGTCGGCCACCTGGGGGGCAGATGGGCGGCTGATAGATGGTCCATTCATGCGAATTTTCTCCTTGGCAATGTCGGCTGGCGACGGACCATTGGCCCGGGCAAACAAAGGCAGCAATGACAGAAGCACGGCGGCAGATGTCGCCAAAGCCGGTTTCATATGATTTTCAGCGCATGATTGCGCTCGCCTTCGGTGAGCACCCCGGCGCAGTCGGCAGCGAAGAAAGCCCAGCTGTCGGCATTGCGAACGGCTGCACTACCGGGGAATCCCGCGTGTGGGCCGATGCCGTAATGGGCGTATCGGGCTTTGCCGATGTTGACGTCGTCGGTGCCACACACCAGATGGGTCAGCTCATGTACGAGGATGCGCACCCAATTCTTGTGACCGTGGACCACCCCGCCGGCGTCGTGGGCAAAGAACGAGCGCTCAATGTAGACAGTGTCCATGCCCTCGGCACGCGATCGAAATGTGAATGCCTCGGAGTACAGATAGTCCACATCGTTTTGCACCGAAGCCGTACGCAGCGGCACCCAGTCGGTCAGTACGAAATGGCCCTTGTTCAGCATCGCAATGATTGCCTTGAAGCCAGTGGACAAGGTGGCTATGAAGCCAGCAAGGTCGACCACACTGGCCCCAGGGTCGCCGAACCAACGCTTGACCAGGTTGACGGCCGCCACGTTCTTCTCGCCGGGCTTGCCGCTGATGCCATTGGCAGCGTTAGCCAGCACGATCCCGGCCTTCTGACACCAGGCCAAGGCATGTTGGGTTGCACTGGCGAGGTTCTTTTTGTCTTCATCCGAGAACAGTTCGTTGTCGCTGCGCAGCAAGTGGCGGGCAGCGATCTCGGTGGCTGCGCGGGCATGCAGATCGTCGGTGGGCCAATCGTGGAAATCCTGGGGCAGCGACAGGAGCCATACCTTGCGGTTTCCCGATTTATTGAGCAGATACACATGGCGCAAGAGCTTGAGCGTGGCCGCTCGGGACTTCGTGCGCGAGTCCAGTACGCCGTCAGCGGCGTCAGTCCAGCCGCCAACGGCCCTGAGGATGCCCTTGTCCTCAGTCACCGTCTTGTGGCCGAGCAAGGTGCTCTCTCCCTGCTTCACTTTCTTGCGCAAATCGCTCAAGGCCTGAGCGCGCCCCGCATCAAAGCCCTCATCGCTCATCAACTGATGCAACTTGCGCACCAACGGTTGCCAGTCTTCGGCGAAATTGCTCTCCTTGGCGAGAAACTTTCGTCCGAAGTCGTACTCCGCTTTGAAGGTCTTGGTCCAATCAACCATGTCAGGTTCCTCGATGTCGTTTGAGAGCCGTAAGACTTGACGCTATGCAAAGGCGATAGGTCGAGCCAAAGAGACAACGCACCAGTGAACGCCGGCGCCCGCACCACCTCCGACTTCACTCGTTCACGAAACTTTTTCCCCTCAACTCAAGTCGACTTGAGCTTTTCTTCGAGCAGCCTCACGACCTCGTCGTAGTCTTGATCTTTGAGCCACAGCATTTCCTCAAAGCTGTATAGCTCAGCCACGATGGCCTGGGCGAGTGCGCAGTCGTGCGTGATCAGATGGCTGGCAAGGGCGCGTGCGTGGGCCTTGCGCTCCACGCCTTGCGTGCCCTTTGCCATCTTGTAGGCCTTCTTGCCGACCGCTCGCACCGATTCCAACAGGCCTACCACCGGCACTGCACCCACCACCTTGCGGTGGTACTTGCTACTCTTCTGAGCAATGGCATAGGGCAGTACAGCGTCGACCAACTTCTGGTGCTCAGCCGCGTCCTGTACCGTGAACAGTCGAGACTCGATGTCGGGGTTGTTGTCGATCAGCGGCCAGCATTCGTATGCGTTCACCCGCTTTTGGATCTCGCCAAGGGCATTGCGATGGAGGCGTGACTTGTGAGCCGAAACAGCCGACAGGGTAGATGCCGTCAACGTCAGCGCAGCCCCCGTCACGACCAAACCAATTCCGGTGGCTGAAGCCGCAGCACCTGCCGCCAGCAAAGCAACATTGGGCACACCCAGTGCCTGCCCGGCCACTGAAACCCCCGTGCTGCTCACCGCCATGCCCCCTTTAGCGACTTGCTTGGCGCTACGCCAGCGATTGACAGGTTTGGTTGCACCGGAGGTATTTGAGGGCATGTAGTTTCACCTTTGGTTGCATCAATGTGGTTGTCAAGCACGGATACTATAAAAATCAGACTCTAAATATGACGAGCTTCAGGCTCAATACTCCACCTAGGATTTAATGGAGGTTCAAACTTAGACTTGGCGCCAGATTCCCCAGATCTATGAGCTGGCTAGGCATGGAGGTTGGCGGGGGTAAACATTTAAGACTTGACCCCGAATTCTGATCCCGAATTCGCTAGCGCTAGCCTGAAACCGGCCGCGTCGAGTTCATAGCGCAGCATGGGCGTGGGCAACCGCTGGCCGATGATCTGCGCCTCGGTCAGGCCGCGGAAACGGCCGCCAAGGCCCTCGAGCAACCGCACCGAGGCGCAGTTATCGCGGAAGATGCTGGCGACCAGGGTGGCGCCTGGATGATGAGCGAAGGCATGCTCGCACGCTTGCCGCAGCAGGCGCCGGCCATGGCCCTGGCGCCAATGGGCTGGGTGCACGAAATATGCCAGCTTGCCGCAGATGATGGCGCCGTAGCCGAACACGCCGACGTCTCCGTAGGCGATCCATTGCCGCGCTTCGCCGCGCGCTTCCCAGCGCCAGTTATCTTCCAGCACCTCGCGGATGTCGCGCGGCCCGAGCGCGGCACCAAAATATCCCAGCGCCACCTGCGGCAGCGCCAGGATATCGCTCAGGGCGCCCAGGTCCGCACTGGCCGCAGCGCGCAGCAGGCAAGCGTCTTCGGCCAGCCCTTGCTTCATGGTGCTCTGCTCATCGCCGTCAATCTTGTCGGCCCCACCGGCTGCCGTCAGGATTCCAGCCGCCGATGACATGCACGAACTGGTTACCGCCAGTGCGCGCGTTGTCGTGCACGTGCACGCGCACTACCGAGCCGTCGCTGTACTCGTAGTGGTCCGAGTAGGAACGCTGGCGGGTGCCGTGGCGCGACACGCTCTGGTTTGCGCGGCGGTCGGAGACCGTTTCGAAACGGCGGTTTTCGTACGAATTAACTACAT
>JAIXSD010000766.1 GCA_027484885.1 Rubrivivax sp. | reverse complement strand
CGCAGCCTCGCCGAGGTCAAACGCATCAAGACCACGGTGCGACCCGGCTTTGTGTTCAGTTATGTGGAGCTCAAGCCCGAGGTCAGCGCCCAGGCCCTGCCCGGTGTGTGGCAGCGCCTTCGCAACCGCATGGCCGAGCTGCAGCCGCGCCTGCCGCAAGGCGCCACCGGCCCCCTGGTGGACGACGAGTTCGGCCGTGTCGCCGTGCTGACCCTGGGCCTGACGGGCCCGGGCTACAGCGCGGGTGAGCTGCGCGAGCAGGCCCGCCAGCTGCGCGACCGGCTCTACCGCCTGGACGGTGTGGACCGCGTCAGCCTGCATGGCCTGCGTGAGGAGCAGGTGCAGGTGGTCGCCAATATCGCCGCCCTGCAGGCCAAGGGTGTGTCGATGGCGGCCTTGTCCAAAGCCCTGGCCGAGCGCAATGTGTTGGCCCCGGCCGGCCGCGCCCAGGTGGGCGGCGCCGAGCTGGCGCTGACGGTCAGCGGCGATGCGCAAGAGGTGGCCGATCTCGGCCGCACGCCTGTGGCCCTGCCCGGCGGCGGCTGGCTGCCGCTGAGCCAGCTGGCGCGCATCGAGCGCGTGCCGCAAGACCCGGCCTCCACCGGCGCATTTGTCGATGGCCAGGCCGCCGCGGTGATCGCCGTGGCCATGGACAGCGGCCTCAATGTGATCAGCTTTGCCGAACGCCTGCGCGCCGAGGTGGCGCAGATTCAAAACCAGCTGCCGGCGGGCATGAGCCTGGTGCCCATCACCGACCAGGCGCAGATCGTCACCAAGCAGCTCAAGCAGGTCAGCCAGGTCTTCCTGGAGACCACGGTCATCGTCATGGGCGTGGTGGTGCTGTTCCTGGGCCTGCGCACCGGCCTGATCGTCGGTGCCATCGTGCCCACCACGGTGCTGGGCAGCCTGGTGGTGATGAAGCTGCTGGGCATCGAGCTGCACACCATCTCGATCGGCGCCATCATCATCGCCCTGGGCTTGTTTGTGGACAACGCCATCGTTGTGGCCGAGGACATGGAGCGCCGGCTGTCGCTCGGTGAAGACCGGTCCAGCGCCGCCGCGGCCGCCGGCCGCACCATGTTCATCCCCTTGCTGGTGTCCTCGCTGGCCATCATCCTGACCTTCATGCCCCTGGTGCTGAGCCAGACCGAGACCGGCGAGTACCTGCGCAGCCTGGGCCTGGTGATGGCGATTGCCTTGCTGCTGTCCCTGCTGCTGGCGGTGACGGTGACGCCGCTGCTGTGCCAGCGCTTCGCCCATCACCACGCCGAGCTGAGCCGCATGGCCCGCGCCGTCGAGGCGCTGACCGGCTGGTACCGCGGCAAGGTGCGCTGGGTGCTGGGCCACAAGACGGTCTACATCGGCACCATGGTGGCCTTGCTGGCCGGCGCCGGCTGGCTCTTCGCCCATGTGCCCTCCGAGCTGATGCCGGCCTCCGAGCGCCGCCAGCTGCAAATGGCCATCGAGCTGGCGCCCGACACCAGCGGCAACACCACCCTGGCCACGGCCCAGCGCATCAGCCAGGCCTTGAGCGACGCCAAGCGCTTCCCTGAGCTGCAAAGCCAGGCGGTTTACGTGGGCGACGGCGGCCCGCGTTTCATCCTGGCCCTGAACCCGCCCACGCCGGCCAGCCACCGCGCCTATGCCGTGCTGACCCTGGCGCCCGGCTTCACCCACGACCAGGCGCTGCAGCGCCTGCGCAGCGAGCTGCCCGCGCTCTTCCCCGAGGTGCGTTTCGAGCCCAAGCGCTTCTCCATGGGCTCCACCGAATCGGGTACGGCCGAGTTCCGCATCAGCAGCAGCGATGGCCAGGCGCACCGCGCCGCCGCCGAGCAGCTGAGCCAGGCCCTGAACGCCCTGCCCGACATGGTGGAAGTGCGCAGCGACGCCGAACGCCAGATCCTGCATGTGGCGGTGGAGCTGGACCAGGTCAAGGCCGCGGCCGCCGGCATCAGCAGCGCCGAGGTGGCGCGCAGCCTGGAGCGTTTGCTCTCGGGCGAGGCGGTCACCCAGTTCCGCGAAGGTGACACCTTGCTGCCGGTGCTGGTGCGCGGCCCGCTGGAGCTGCGCGAGCGCCTGCAGCAGCTGCAGGCGGCGCCGCTGGAGCGAGCCGATGGTCAAGTGCAGGGCCAGGGCCGCGTGCTGCTGGGCCAGATCGCCCGCGTCGAGCTGGCCGGCCAGCCTTCGGTGCTGCAGCGCGTGGACCAGAAGCGCGTGGTCACCCTGAGTGCCCGCCATGCCCGCTGGACGGCGCAAAGCCTGGCCGACGCCGTGCAGCCCGAGCTGGAGCGTCTGCAAAAGGACGGACGCGTCCACATCGAGCTGGGCGGCGAGATCGAGGAGGGTGCCAGCGCCAACCAGGCCATCACCGCCCTGCTGCCGGCCTGCGTGCTGGCCATGTTCCTGCTCTTCGTCTGGCAGTTTGAGAGCCTGCGCAAGAGCCTGATCGTGATGACCAGCATTCCCTTCGTCAGCATCGGCGCGGCGATTGCGCTCAAGCTGACGGGCACGACGCTGACCTTTGTGGGCACCCTGGGCTTGCTGGCCCTGGCCGGCATCATCGTCAACAACGCGGTGCTGCTGCTCGATGCCATCGACGAAGCGATTGCCCATGGTCTGGCGCCCGCCGCCGCCATCGAGGACGCGGCCTCCAAGCGCCTGCGCCCCATCGTCATGACCAAGGCCGTCTGCATCCTGGGCCTGATGCCGCTGTACTTCTTTGGCGGCGCGGTCTGGACCAGCCTGGCCGTGGTGATGATGGGCGGCCTGGCCTTGGGCACCTTGATCACCCTGGGCCTGATCCCGGCCCTGTATGCCGCCTTCTACCGCGTGCCGGCGCCGCAGGCGACGGCCAGCCACTGAACTTGCCTGCCATGTTGCCGATGAAAACGCCTCCTCTTCTCCTTCCCTTGCTGCTGGCGCTGAGCCTGGTCGGCTGCGCCAGCGTGGCGCCCCCCAGCCAGCTGCCCGCCGTGCAGGCCCGCCATGACAGCCGCCTGCCGGCGGCAGCCGGCTTGCCCGCCCGCAGCGCAGCCAGCGCCGCCTGGTGGCAGGCCTTGCAAGACCCGCAGCTGAACGCCCTGGTCGAGCAGGCGCAAGCCCGCAATCTCGATCTCAAGGCCGCTTTGGCCACGGTGCAGGAAGCCCGCGCCCTGGCCGGCCTGGCCCGCCGCGAGGGCGGGCCGCAGGCCAGCCTGGGCGCCACAGCCCAGGTCTCGCGCGCCTCGCTGCCCGAGGTGGACCCCTACCGCAGCGGCCAACCCCGCCCGCCCGAGCAGCGCCTGATCGGCCTCAGCCAGAGCCTGAGCTGGGAGCTGGATCTGTTCGGCCGCGTCGCCACCGCCCAGGCCGTGGCTGAACGCGAGCTGGACATGGCCCGCGCCGACCTCCATGCCGCTCAGGCGCTGGTTCAGGCCGAGCTGGTGAACCGTTATGTGCAGCTGCGCGCCTTGCAGCAGCTGGAAGGCTTGAGTGCCCAGCAGCTGGAGCTGGCCGAAGCCCGCCGCCAGCAGCTGCAGGCGCGCGTGACGGCCGGCCTGGCCGATGCGCGCGAGCTACGCGCTGTCGAGGCCGAGCAGGCCCAGCGCGGCGCCGAGCGCGCCGGCCTGCAGGCCCAGCTGCAGCAAAGCCTGGTCGCCATGGCCTTGCTGTGCGGCCATGCGCCGGCGGCCCTGGACCGTGAGCTGGCGGCCCTGCGCCAGCCGCAGGCCTTGCCGGCCTTGCCCTTGCAAGAGAGTCTGCAGCTCGGCGAGGGCTGGTTGCAGCAGCTGCCCCAGGTGGCCCGGGCCGATGCGGCCCTGCGCGCCAGCCTGGGCCAGCAGGTGCTGGCCGAGCGCGCCCATCTGCCTCGCCTGAGCCTGGCGGCCACGGTGGGCCTGAACGAGGGCGCCTCGCGCCTGGGCAATGCTGGCGCCCTGCGCTATGCCGCCGGCCCGGCCTTGCAATGGGACTGGTTCGATGCCGGCCGCCGCCAGGCGCGCGAGGCTGCAGCCCGGGCTGGCAGCGAGCGGGTCTGGGCCCAGTTTGAGCAAACGGTGCTGCAGGCCCTGGCCGAGGGCGAATCTTCGCTGCGTGGCTGGAACGCCCAAGCCCGGGGCTGGGAGCAGGCCCAGGCCGCCGAGCGCGCCGCCGCCGAGGCCGCGCGTTATGCAAGCGAACGCCAGCGCGCCGGTCTGGAGCCGCCGATTCAAGCCTTGACCGCCGAGGCCCAGCGCCTGGATGCGCGCCAGCGCAGCCTCTCGCAGCAGGCCCAGGCCTTGCAGGCCTTTGTGCAGGTGCAACTGGCCCTGGGTGCCTGGCAGCCGGGGTGAGGCATGGCAGGGCTCTTTCAAAAAGCAGGCAGGCGATGGCGCACTGCACGGGTGGCGCTGGTGTTCGCCGGTGCTTTGCTGCTCAGTGCTTGCTCCAGCTACCGGCCCTGGATCAACCAAGCGCGCTTGCCCAGCGCTCCCGAGGCGCCGACTGCCGCTTCGGGCGTGGTGCCGGCATCCGCGCCGGCGCGGCCGGTGGTGGTGGCCGTGGCGCTCTCGGGCGGCGGCGCACGCGCCGCGGCGTTTGGATTGGGCGTACTGCAGGCCTTGAAAGCCACGGAGTTCGAATTGCCGGGGCGCCGCACCAACCTGCTCGACGAGGTGAGCTTGATCAGCGGCGTGTCCGGCGGCAGCATCCTGGCCGCCCACTACGCCGCCTTGGGGGATGAAAGCT
>JAIXSD010000097.1 GCA_027484885.1 Rubrivivax sp. | reverse complement strand
GTGCTGCGCCAGATCAACGAGGCCTCGGGCCTGCAAAAAGGCGCGCAGATCGAGCTGGACTTTGACCCCAGCTTCCAGAAGCTGCAGTTCCATCGCCTTGAGGTCTGGCGCGATGGCAAGCGCCTGGATCGACTGGACCGCAAGCGCATCAAGCTGCTGCACCGCGAGCCCCAGCTGGAGCGCCAGATCATCGACGGCCGCATGACCGCCTCCATCGTGCTGGAAGACCTGCGTGTGGGCGACCGGGTCGAATGGGCCGTCTCCCTGATCGGCGACAACCCCGTGTTTGGCGGCAAGTTCGTCGATCAGGAATGGACCAGCTCCAGCGGCGGCCCGGTCGGCCTGGTGCACCTTCGCCTGCTGAGCCCGGCCGAGCGCACCATCCAGCACCGCATCGCCGAGCCCAGCGTCGAGGTCAGCAGCCGCGTTGACGGCGCCTGGCGCGAGACCTTGTTCAAGCGCCGCCTGGTGCCGCAGTTCCATTACGAGGAGACCGTGCCGGTCGGCGTCATGGTCAAGGACCAGGTGCAACTCAGCGAGTTTGCCAACTGGGCCGAGGTCGCCGGCTGGGCCGAGCAGCTGTTTGCCAAGGCCATGCTGCCGGCCGAGGCGCTGGACGCCCGCGCCCGCGAGATCGAAGCCCAGGCCTCAACGCCCGAAGAGCGCCTGCGCCTGGCCCTGGACTTTGTGCAAAAAGAGATCCGCTACTTCGGCACCGAGATCGGCGCCAACTCGCACCAGCCCGCCCCCACCGAGCAGGTGCTGCGCCAGCGCTTCGGCGATTGCAAGGACAAGGCCGCCCTGCTGGTGACCCTGCTCAAGAAGCTGGGCATCGAAGCCACGCCCGCCCTGGTGCCAGCCAGTCTGCGCAGCGATGCCGCCCAGCGCCTGCCCAGCCCCCTGGCTTTTGACCACGCCATCGCCGCCGTGCAGTTGGGCGAGCAAACGCTCTGGCTCGACGCCACCCGCAGCCAGCAGCGCGGCGCGCCGGCCGAGCGCCAATCGGTAGGCCTGGGTGTGGGCCTGCTGGCCAAGGCCAGCAGCAGCGAGCTGAGCCGCCTGCCGCCCGCCCGCGAAGCCCTGCGCCTGGAGACCGTGGACACCTTCAGCTTCCCGCGCCTGGATCAGCCCGGCACGCTGCGCAGCGTCAGCACCTACCACGGCGACATGGCCGAGTGGATGCGCGAGGCCCGCGCCGCCCTGCCGGCGGCCGATTTCCGCAACTTGCTGGCGGCCGAAACCCTGCGCTTCTACCCAGGCCTGACGGTCGAGGGCGAGCCCGAGATCAGCGACCCCGAGGGCCGCAACGCCCTGCGCGTGGAGATCAAGTACCGCAGCGGCGATTTCTGGACCTTCCCCGAGAAACGCTGGCTGGCCGGCCCCATCGCCCTGCCCACCCTGATCGCCCAGCTGCGCCTGCCCGACCAAACCCCGCGCACACAGCCCATGCGCCTGGCCATGAACGGCCGCTACCTGCACACCGTGCGCTACGAGTTTGCCGAGTCGCTCTACAGCCAGCCCAGCGACAGCCGCTTCGAGGAACGTAACGAGCATTTCGAGCTGCGCCTGCGCTACCGCGGCGAGCCCAAGATGCAGCAGATCGAGGGCGAGCTGCGCCTGCAGGCCGAGCAGGTGGCCGCCGGCAAATGGAGCGCCTACCGCGACCAGCTCAACAAGGTGGCGCCGCGCCTGGCCAACACCCTCACCGTGCCCGTGCTCAGCACCGAGGACCTGGTCAGCCTGCGCCGCGACATGACGGCCCTGACCGACCGCATGCGCAATGGCTCGCTCAAGGTGCTGACCGAGAACCAGGGCAGCGCCCATGCCCGCTTGCTGATGATGGACCGCATCCTCGCCGCCGACCGCCTGCCGCCCAAGCTGCGCGCGGCCGCGCTTGTCGAGCGCGCCATCCAGCTCGACCACCTGGGCCAGTCCGACCGCGCCCAGACCTCGCTCTTCGACGCCGCCCAGCTGCACGACGACTCCGCCGAGGTGCACGCGGCCATGGCCGTCAACGCGCTGATGCAGCGCAAAGACGAGCAGGCCATCGGCCACGCCGATCGCGCCCTGGCCCTGGCGCCCAACGACACCGGCGCACGCTACACCCGGGTCTACGCCCGCTACTTCGGCGGCCAGCTGCAAGAGGCGCAGAAAGAGCTGCAAGACATCCTGCAATCGGGCAGCGAGGTCGAGCGCAGCTACGGCAGCATCTGGCTCTACCTGACCAGCCGCAAGCTGGGCCAGGACGGCCTGGCCGCCATCCGCGATCTGCGCCCCAGCGCCGAGAAGCCCGCCTGGCCCTACCCCGTGCTGCTGCTGATGCAGGACCGGCTGGACGTGGACAGCGCCCTGGTCATGGCCCGCGAAGGCAAGCCCGAAGCCCAGGCCGACCGCGGCCGCGACTGCGAGCTCTACTTCTACGCCGCGCAAAAAGCCCTGCTCGACCAGGACCTGCCCAAGGCCCGCAACTACCTCAAGAAGAGCCTGGCCACCGGCGTGGTTGAGTTCAACGAGTACAACATGGCCCAGCGCGAGCTCGATCGCATCGGCGCGCGTTGAGCCTCAGCGGCTGCAGGAGCCCACGATGACGCCCCTGTTCAAGAAGCTCAATCTGGGCAGCCAGCGCCAGCTCACCGTGCTGAACGCCCCGGCCAGCTTCGAGCCCGAGCTGGCCGCCCTGCTGGCGCAAGACCCGACCCTGCTGCTGCAACGCGAGGCTCATGGCCCGGCGCCCCTTCGCTTTGCCCTGGCCTTTGCCATCACCCAGGCCGAGCTGGACGCCGCCTGCCGCGCCCTGCTGCCCCGGGCCGAGGGCGACGCCCTGATCTGGATCGCCTACCCCAAGCAAAGCTCCAAGCGCCTGCGCGGCGAGTTCCACCGCGACAGCGACTGGGCCCTGCTGCGCGCCGCCGGTTTTGACACCGTGCGCCAGGTCGCCATCGACGAAGACTGGTCGGCGCTGAGGTTCCGGCGGCAGCAGTACAGCGGCTGAGGCCAAGCGCAGCCGATCACCCCGCCCACTGCCACCGGTCCCGCCCCGCCGCCTTGGCCTGGTACAGAGCTTCGTCGGCGCGGTGGCAGAGTTCGGCGATGGTGTCGCCGGGGCGGGCCAGGGTGAGGCCGGCGGAGGCGGTGTAGTGCAGGCGGGGCTGTTCGGCCAGGGGGCTGGCCTGGCGGGTGCGGGCGAGCAGGCGCTCGATCAC
>JAIXSD010000670.1 GCA_027484885.1 Rubrivivax sp. | reverse complement strand
CTTCGGCCTGGTGGGCCTGTTCATCGGCCCGGTGGTGCTGGCCGTGACCTACACCTTGCTCGAAGCCTGGGTCAGCGAAGGCCTGCCGGCGAAGGCGCAGGCGCTGAGCGAGAAGACGGTGGCGCACCAGGCTTCAGGCGGGCGCCGCGCACCTCGAAACTGATGCGCTGCAGCTCGCGGCCGCGCCCGTCCAGCAGGCGCAGCTGATGCCGCCCCGGCCAGGGTGCCCAGTTCAGCTGGCGCCCGCGGCCGAGGATCTTCCCGTCCAGCTCCCACTGGCCCTCCTGCCCCTCGAAGCGGATCTTCTGGGCCTGCGGCGGCATGTCGGGGTCGAGCGCGAACAGGCTGCCGTCGACCGGGCTGACGATGCCCAGGGCCGAAGCCTGGCCCTGCAAAACGCCGCTCGCGCCCCAGCGCGCCTGCTCGGTGCCCCGCACAAACCACTCGCGCCGCACGGGCTCGGCCACGCCGTCGAACTGCACCGTCAGCGGCAGCACCGTGGCAGGCGCCGCCGGTGCACGCGAAGGCCGGCCCTGGTGCAAATAGCGCATGAGCCCGGCCCAAACCGGCGCCGCGCCGCTGATGCCGCTGACCCCGTGCATGGGCGCACCACTGGCATTGCCGACCCAAACGCCCACCGTGTAGCGATCGCTGAAACCCAGGCACCAGTTGTCGCGCATGTCCTTGCTGGTGCCGGTCTTGACCGCCGCATAGCTGGCCAGGGCCAGCGGGCTGTCAAGGCCGAAGCTGATGGCGCGGGCGTTGTTGTCGGCCAGCATGTCGGCAACGATGAAGCTGGCGCCTGCCTCGGCGACCCGGCGGCGGCCCGCCTGCGCTGTCGGCGGCTGCGCCAGAAACTGCACCGGCCCCAGCACGCCTCCATTGGCCAGGCTGCGGTAGGCATTGGCCAGGTTGAACAAAGACACATCGGCACTGCCCAGGGCCAGCGAGAGGCCGTAAAATCCCTCCGTCTCGCCCAGCTGCAGGCCGAGCTGGTTCAGGCGCTCGAACACCGCGTCGCTGCCCAGCATGGCCATCAGGCGCACAGCCGGCACATTGAGGCTGCTGCCCAGGGCGCTGCGCGCAGAGACGAAGCCCTTGAACTGCCGGTCGTAGTTCTGCGGCACGTAGAGGCCCGCGGGCGTGTTGATCTGCGCCGGCGAATCCTCCAACAGGCTGGCGGCCGTGATCAAGCGCCGCTCCAGCGCCAGCTGGTAGATGAAAGGCTTGAGCGTGGAGCCCGGCTGGCGCCGCGCCAGCACGCCGTCCACCTGAGCCGCGGCCGAGAACGCGCCGCTGCTGCCCACCCAGGCACGCACCTGGCCGCTGGCGTTGTCGAGCACGATCACCGCGCCGTCTTCGACATTGCGGCCGTTCAGCTCGGCCAGCTGGTTCTTGAGCAGCTGGGCGGCATAACGCTGCAGGTGGGCGTCCAGGCTGCTGCGCTGGCGCGCCGGGCCCTCGGGGCGCAGCAGCTGGCGGGCGAGGTGCGGCGCCAGCTGCTCGCCCAAGGGCACGGTGGCCGGGCGCAGCAAGGCCGCCTCGGCCTGGCCGGCCACCGCCTCGCAGCCCAGGCCTTGCAGCTTGAGCAGGCCGCAGGCGCGCTGGCTCCAGGCAGCCGCGCTGGCATTGGGCGCGCGCAGCAGGGCGGCGGCCAAGGCGCCCTCCACCGCCGTCAAGCCAGCCGGCTGCTTGCCGAACAGCAGCTGCGAGAGCGCGTTGATGCCGACCAGCTCGCCGCGAAACGGCACGCTGTTGACATAGGCCTCAAGGATCTGCGCCTTGGTCCAGCGCCGCTCCAGCTGGGTCGCCAGCCAGACCTGGCCCAGCTTCTGGCCAGCGCTGCGGCCACCGGCCGGGCGGGCCAAGCCGGCGTCGATCAGGCCGGCCAGCTGCATGGTCACGGTAGACGCACCGCGCGTGCGCTGGTTCCAGAGATTGGCCCAGGCACTGCTGGCCACGGCGCCCCAGTCGACGCCGCTGTGCTCGTAAAAGCGCCGGTCCTCGCCCAGCAAAATCGCCTGCAGCAAGGCCGGCGAGAGCTGGCTCAGGGGCACCCAGTCGAGCGCGCGCCGCTGCGGGTCCAGGCGCAAGGTCTGCAGGGGCTCGCCGCGGCGGTCCAGCAAGGTGTAGTCCGAGACGCGGTGCGCGGCCTTGAGCTCCTGGAAGCTGGGCTGGGCCCGCAACGGCGCGCTTGCTGCCAGCAGCAGGCCGGCCAGCAGCACGGCCCATCGAGCACCTCCCCTCAAGGCGCCACCTCCAGCGAGGCCTGCGGCAGTTCGGCAAAGTTCTCGGGTGCATACATGGCCTCGACCCGGGTGCCGGGCAGCTGGAAGCGGCCGGCATTGTTCAGGCGCACGGTGTACTCCAGCACATGCTTGCCGCGCGGCAGGCGCTCGAAGTAGGCGCGCCAGGCCTCGTGGCTGCGCTCTTCAAAAGTGGGGCGCACGCGTGCATCGTCGGCCGCCTCATGGCTGCGGCTGAGCTCGGCCACACGCTCGGCGCCCAGGATGGCGCCACCCGCCGGCAGCGGATCGGCCAGCACCACCCAGGCCATATCACTGCCCGCCTCCAGCTCCAGGCGCACGCGCAGCACATCCCCGCGACTCCAGCGCCCGGCCACCTTCTGCTCCACGGCCTGCACCGTGCGCTGCAGGCGGTAGCCCGCGCTGGCGGCCTGCTTGAGCGGCACGGCCGCCAGCGATTGCACGGTCAGCCAGGGCTTGCCCGCGCCCTTGTGCTCCACGCTCAGGCTGCCGCTGTTCCAGGGCAGCAAGAGCTTGCCGCCCTCGGGCTGGCGCGTCCAATCCAGGGTTTGCAAGGGCGCCGGCGCGAGGCTGGCCTCGGTCTTGCCCACGGGCTTGACGCCTTCAAAGCGGGCCGCGAACTTGTCCAGCGCCAGCACGCCCCAGAGATTGGCCGTGGTGCTGCTCCAGGCACCACGCTGCTGGCGGCCCAGACTGCCTTGCAGCAGGCGCGGCAGCTCCTCGGCCCAGCCGGCTTCGTCCAGCACGGCCAGCATCAGGCGCGAGGCATTGGCATCGGCGTTGTCCATCAGCCACCACCAGGCGTCGCTCTCCTCGGTGCTGAAGCGCAGCACCGTGCCCTGGTAGCTCAGGCGGCTGCGCAGCAAGGCCTGGGCCTCGGCCAGGCGCTGGGCACGCTGCGGCGCCTGCGCCATGCGCTTGTGGATGTTGAGCCAGTCGATCACGGCGGCCGTGGGCCAGGAGCCCAGAGCCTTGGCATTGACGGTGCTGAGCCCCGCCGGCGTGGCACGGCCGTAGCGCGACAAGGCCTCCAGCACCGCCAGGCGGCGCACATCAGCATCCAGCTCGGCGCTGCGCGGCGACCAGCTGGGGCGGCTGATGCGTCCGTCGATATAGGCCGTCAGGCCTTGCAACAGCTTCTCGCGCAGGGCCGGCGGGATGTCGCGCCCGGCCTCGTGCGAGGCGGCCAGCAGGTAGGCGGTCAGGCGCTCGCTGCCGCGCGGCGCTTCATCGGGGCGCGGCGGGAAGTAGTGGGCCAGGCCGTCGCGGTCCAGATAGGACGGCATGGCCGCCAGCACCGACTGCCACAGCGCGGCATCATGCAGACCCAGGGCTTTGGAGGTTTGCTGTTCCAGGCAGCTGTAGGGGTAGGTTTCGAAGAAGCGCCGCGGTCCGGGTAGATCGCCGGCCAGGCGGCGCTGCAGCACCAGTTGCACACCGCCGCGCTTGGCACCGGTCTCGGGCCAGGCACCGGCAGGCGGCGTCACGGGCAGGCTCATGCGCCCATCGAGCTGGCTCAAGCTGGCCTGCCAGACCTGCACCGGCACAGCGGGCAGCACCCGCTGGCTGACGCGCAGTTGGTCGCGAGCCAGAGCAGGGCCGGAGTTGGGCGCGCCCTGCTCCGTCGCCGTGGCCTGCCACTGCAAGGCCTGCGCGCCCTCGGGCACCTTGAGTGTCCAGCTCAGCTCGCGCGCTTCGCCGGCCGCCAGCTTCAAGCTCTGGGCCGGCAGCTGCAGCACGGGCAAAGAAGGAGCGGCGCCGTCCGCCGCCTGCGGCTGCGCCTGCAGCTCGGCCCGCAGATTCATCGCCCGGCCGCTGCTGTTGCGCAGGGTCAGATTGGCCTGGAACTCATCGCCCTCGCGCACCAGCGGCGGCAGGCCGGACAGCACTTGCAGATCCTGCGTCACCCGCACCGTGGCCTGGCCGGTGCCGAACTGGTGGCTGCCAGCATCGGCAACGGCCACCAGGCGGAAGCTGGTCAGCGAATCGTTGAGCGGCACCTCGATCAGCGCCTCGCCGCGCGCATCGAGCTTGACCGTGCTGCGCCAGAGCAGGAGCGTGTCGAAGAGCTCGCGGGTGGGCGCGCGGCCCCCGCCGCCGCCGGCCGCCACGGCCTTGCGGCCGTAGTGGCGCCGGCCGATGATCTCGCTCTGCGCCGTGGCCGTGTCCACGCCCCAGCTGCGCTGCTGGATCATGGCGGGCAGCAGCTCCCAGCTGCTGTTGCCGCGCAGGGCCAGCAGGCCTTCGTCTACGGCGGCAAATGCCACTTCGGCACCGGGCACCGGGCGGCCATCCTGCGTCACCTGCACGCGGGTGCGCACGGTTTCACGCACGCCGTACTGGCTCTTCTCCGGGCTGACCTTGACCTGCAGCTGGTGCTCGGCCAGGCCCACTTGCACGGCGGCCACGCCGAGCTTGAAGGACGGCTTGGCCAGGTCCACCAGGGCCGTGGGCGCCGGGGTGTTGCGCCCCTCGCGCCAGGCGGCCCACCAATGGAGCGGCTCGCGCCAGCCCCAGCTGAAGAAGGAGTACCAGGGCACCTGCTGGATGCGCCCGCGCAAGGCCAGCACGCTGACGTAGACATTGGGCGCCCAGGCGCGCTCGATCTTGAGCTCGAAGCTGGGGTCGCGGCCGCTGAGCTTGACGACGCGGGTGTCGATCACGCCCTCGCGCTCGATCGCCACCAGGGCCGTGGCCTCACGGAAAGGCATGCGCACCTGGAAGCGTGCGGTCTGGCCCGGCTCATAACGCTTCTTTTCGGCGAGCACATCGATGCGGTCGTCATTGTCCTGGGCGAACCAGAGCTCACCCTCCTGGCTCATCCAGGCGCTGGCTGCGGCCTGGCTGGGCCGGCCTTCGCTGTCCTTGGCGCTGAG
>JAIXSD010000203.1 GCA_027484885.1 Rubrivivax sp. | reverse complement strand
CTGGCGCCGGCAATGCTGCTGCGAATGTCGCGCCGCACGATGCCGCTCAGGGCCAGCGCATTGGCGATGCTGCCATTGGCGCTGTTGGAGCCGTCGCCGGGGTAGGGGCCGGCGGTTTCCTCGGGGATCAGGGGGCAGGCGCTGTTGCCGCCACTGCTGCTACCGCTGCCTCCGCCGGTGCTGTCCCCCGAGCTTCCACTGCCGGTGCCGCTGCTGGAGCTGGCACTGCTGCCCTCCGAACCGCCGCCGCCTCCGCAGGCCACCAGGCCCAGGCTGCTGGCCGAACCGGCCACCGCGGCGAACCAGGCCAGGGCCTGGCGGCGCTGCAGCCGGCCGGCCTCGAGGCGGGCCAGATCGTGCTGCAGGCCATGGTCGTGGTGCTCGCCGCAGGCATGGGCGGCGGTGATGGGGCGAGAGGACGAGGTGTGACGCGACATGACGGGAACTCCTGCTGCAACAAGGCTTGATCGGGGCAGAGCGCCCGGCGCATGTATGCATGCATGCGTGCGTGCGGGGGCTCGGCCGGGCAGCGGGGCTGCCTGCAGGCCATTGGAGCGGCGTCGTTTGTCGGCGGTTCAGTCAGTTTGTGTCGGGGCTGACACAGCGCGTTCAGGGGCCGCTCGCGCGGGCCGCGGGCTCGCTGCCCGGCCAGGCCTGGCCTGCGACGCGCAGGCCTTGGTCTGACAGCTGATGGGCCAGCGCCGGGCCGATGCCACGCACGCGTTGGCGCAGATCGGCCCAGCTCTCAAAGGCTTGCGGCTGGCGCGCCTGCAGCAGGCGCTCAACCAGGGCCGGGCCCAGGCCGCGCAGCGATTCCAGCTGGGCGCGGTTGGCGGTGTTGAGTTCCAGCGCTTTGGGGCTGGGATCGGCCTGCGACCAGGCTGGGTTGGTTGTTGTCAGGAACCACCATGCCATCGAGTGGATCAGCAGAGCACGGCGTGAAGGGCGGTCCGTGTGAATCATGCTGTGCCACCGCCCTTGGATTCGCTCGCCGCGCTCACTCGCCGTTTTGCGCCCGCACCATGGCGGCATAGGCGCCGTCGCGGGCCAGCAGCTCGGCGTGGCTGCCCGATTCGCTGACCCGGCCCTGGCTCATGACATGGATCTGGTCGGCGCTGCGGATGGTGGACAGGCGGTGGGCGATCACGATCAAGGTCTTGCGCCCTTGCCACATCTCCAGCGCTTGCTGCACGGCGCGTTCGCTCTCGGTGTCCAGGGCCGAGGTGGCTTCGTCGAAGACCCAGATCGGCGCGTCGCGGTAGAGCGCGCGGGCAATCGCCAGGCGCTGCCGCTGGCCACCCGAGAGCTTGCTGCCGTTGGCGCCGATGAGGGTGTCCAGTCCCTCGGGCAGCTGCTGCACAAAGTCCCACAGATGGGCGGCGCGCAGGGCTTGCTCCAGCCGGGCCGGGTCGCGCGGCTGGGCGTAGGCGATGTTCTCGGCCACCGAGGCGTCGAAGAGCACGATGTCTTGCGAGACCACGGCGAACTGGCGGCGCAGATTGGCGCGCTTGAGCTCGGCGATGTCCACGCCATCGAGCAAGACCTGACCCTGGTCGGGCGTGCCGAAGCCCAGCAGCAGGTGGATGATGGAGCTCTTGCCCGCGCCCGAGGAGCCGACCAGGGCGGTGGTCTGGCCCGGTGAGAAGTGCAGGTTCAGCCCGTCCAGTGCGGGGCGCTCGCTGCCCGGGTATTGCAAGCGCACCTCGCGCAGTTGCAGCTCGCCTCGGCACTGCGGCAGCTCGCGCTGGCCACGGTCGGGCTCGGCCGGCATGTCCATCAGCTCCAGGCAACCGCGAGCGATCACCAGGGCATTGGTGATGGGCTGGGCCAGATCGCTGAGGTGGCGCAGGCGCGAGGTCAGCAGCAGCAAGGCGGTGACGAAGGCGGCGAACTCGCCCACCCCGGTGTTGGCCTGGCGCGCCTGCAGCAGGGCCACGCAAATGATCAGGGACAGGCCGACACTGGCGATCAGCTGCGACAGCGGCTGGCTCAAAGCGCCGGCGGCCACCGCCTTGAGGCTGCTGCGTTGCAGCTCGCGTGCACGGTCGGCAAAGCTCTTGCGCTCATGCTCGACCGCATCGAAGCTGCGCACCACGCGCCAGGCGCGGGTGATGTCGTCGACCTTGTTGACCAGCTGCAGCTGGGCTTCGTAGCTGCGGCTGGACATGGCGCGCACACGCTGGTTGACCTTCTTCACCACCACGGCCATCAGCGGCGTCACCACCATGGCCAGCAGGGTCAGCTGCCAGTTCATGTAAAGCAGGGTGCCCAGCATGGCCAGGGCCGGCAGGCCGTCGCGCAGCACGGTGATCAAGGTGTTGCCCAGCAGCGAGAGGATTTGCTGCGGATCGTTGACCACCTTGGTCACCGCCGTGCCCGGCTGCAGGCTGGTGAAGACACGCGCATCGGCCTTGAGCAAGGCCTCCAGCAGGGCGGCGCGGAAATCCATGACGCTGCGACTCAGCGTCCAGTGAAACAGGTACTGGCCGAGGAAGCCGAACAGGCCGCGCACCGCGAACAGGCCGATCAGCGTCACCGGCACCCACCAGACGCTGAAGGCATCTCGGGCAAAACCGTCGCCGAACACGTACTTGATCAGCTGCGGGATCAAGGGCTCAGTGGCCGCGGCGCCGATATAGGCCAGGATGGTCAGCGCCAGGCCGCCGCGGTAGGGCCGCACAAACTGGCGCAGTCGCTGTGCGATCTCGCGGTCGGCTTGTGGGGCGCGGTCGGTGGCTTCAGCGGGCGGCGTGCTGGGGGAGGGCTCGGGAACAGGCGCGGTCATAGCCTAGGATTGTCGCCGCTGTTCCTATACTGCTGGGCATGACGCAAGCCTCCCGTTCCGCATCCGCCACAAGCCCGAGTTCCCCTTTGTATGCGGGCCCCACGGAGGCGGGAGGCCCTGCAAGTTCGGGCCTGCGCGTGATGCACTTCGTCACCGGCGGTTTTTCGGGTGCCACCCAGGTGGCGGTGGACTTGGCCCTGGCCGGCCTTGAGCGTTCAGGCATGCCGACCCTGCTGGTGCTGCGCCGCAAGCGCAACACCGATGAGGCGCGGGTGCAGGCCCTGCGTGCACGCGGCCTGCAGGTGGAGGTGGTCGCGGGCTGGTCGCATTGGGCCACCTTGTGGGCGCTGTGGCGCTTGTGCCGGCGGTGGCGGCCCGATGTGCTGCTGGCCCATGGCTTCCCGGAGCATCTGCTGGGGCGTTGGGCCGGCTGCTGGGCCGGTGTGCCGAAGCTGGTGCAGGTGGAGCACAACACGCGCGAACGCTACAGCGTCTGGAAGCGCTGGCAGTCGCGTTGGCTGGGCGCGCGCACGGCGCGCATCATCGGCGTGTCCGAGGG
>JAIXSD010000216.1 GCA_027484885.1 Rubrivivax sp. | reverse complement strand
GCCTCCTGGGCCGGCTTCGACGCCTACTTTCGCGCCGCCCTGCTGCGCCTGCAGGCCAGCGGCGCCGACTTCGCCCTGATCGCCAGCAACACGCCGCACAACCGCTTTGAAGCCATCACCGCCGGCCTGAGCCTGCCGGTGCTGAATCTGTTCGAGCTGGTGGCGCAAGAGGCGGCGGCCCTGGGCCTGCGGCGCCTGCTGATCCTGGGCACCGAGCCCACCATGCGGGGTCAGGCCTTGCCAGCCGCGCTGGCCCGCCAGGGCATCGAGGCCTGTGTGCCAGCACCGGGCAGCGCCGCGCGCGCCGCCCTGGTGCCGCTGATTCTGCAGCTGCAAGCCGCGCCGCAGGCCGAGGCTGCCGCCGCGCAGATCCAGGCCCTGGCGCTGCAAACCCTGGGCGAATCGGCCCGCAGGGGCGAGGCGGCGATCTGCCTGGCCTGCACCGAGCTGACCCTGGCCTTCCCGGCCCACCGCGAGGCGCCGGTGTTTGAGGCGGCGGGCCTGCGCTACCTCAACACCACCCGCATCCTGGCGCAGGCCGCCTTCTTGACAGCCACCGAGCCCGTCTCCAAGCTGGTGGCCACTGCGAACGGCTGAGGTCTGCGCCATGTACTCCTTCGACCTGCAGATGAGTGAGATCCATGTGCTGCTGGCCTGGTGCAGCGTGGCGCTGTTCCTGGTGCGCGGCCTGGCCTTTCAGCTGGGCGGGCAGTGGGCACTGGACAGCCGCCTGAGCGTGCTGGTTTTTGGCATCGACCTGCTGATGACCATCACCGGCCTGAGCCTCTGGGTGCTGCTGTTCATGAACCCCTTTCTGCGCGACAGCTGGCTGCTGGCCAAGCTGATCGCTCTGGCGGTCTACACGATTTGCGCCCACTGGGCCATGGGCCGGGGCGAGTTCCGCAGCCTGGGCTATCTGCTGGCCCTGCTGGCCCTGGCCTACATGCTGGCCTGCTCGTTCACACGCAGCCCCTGGCTGGGGCTGTGAGCGGCGCAGCACCTCGCCTGTTTCTTGTCCATGCAATCAAGCCGCCTGCTGGCCATCCTGCTGCGCCTGCAGGCGCAGGGCCGGGTCAGCGCGCAGGCCCTGGCCGCAGCGCTCGAGGTGTCGGTGCGCACCGTCTACCGGGACATCGACGCGCTCAGCGCCGCCGGCGTTCCCGTCTATGCCGAGAAGGGCCGGCATGGTGGCTTTGTGCTGCGCGAGGGCTACCGCACCCGGCTGACCGGCCTGGACCGGCCCGAGGCCGAAACCCTGTTCTTCGCCGGGGCGCCCTTTGCCGCCGAGCAGCTGGGCCTGGGCGCGGTGCTGAAGAGCACACGGCTGAAGCTGCTGGCCGCCTTGCCCGAAGCCATGCAGCAGGACGCACAACGCGTGGCCTCACGCTTCCACCTCGACCCGGTGGCCTGGTTCCAAGGCCCGGAAGCACAAGGCCTGCTGCCCGAGCTGGCCGCCGCCGTCTGGACCGGGCGCATGCTGAATCTGCACTACCGGCGCTGGCAGGGCGAGGTCGAACGCCGTGTGGCGCCCCTGGGCCTAGTGCTCAAGGCCGGGCTTTGGTACCTGGTGGCGGCCGTGGGCAAGCAGGTGCGCAGCTACCGGGTCAGCGCCATCCTTGCCATGACGGTGGAGACCGAAACGGCACCGGCCCTGCCCGACTTTGATCTGCAGCGCTACTGGCAGCAGTTCTGCGCCGATTACGAGGCCCGCATGGCCAGCGGCCGGGCCCGCGTGCGCGTGCATCCCGAGGCCCTGCGTCGCCTGTCTGAGCTGAGCCTGGCCGTGGCACGGGCGGTGGCCGAGGCCAGCCCACCCGCTGCGGCCGAAGCCTGGTGGGAGCTGGAGATCCCGATCGAGTCCATCCCGGCCGCCGTGAGCGAGCTGCTGCGCCTGGGGCCCCAGGTGCAAGCCCTGGAACCGCCCGAGCTGCGGCAAGCCCTGGCCGACGCGGTGCAGTGCTTGCAGGCGATCTATCCGCCCTGCGCTGCCTCGAATTAAAGCTGACACGCCTTGTCAGTGTTTGGCGCCGAGACTGCGGGTGTCGGTCGGCGCTGCACGCTCTCAGCCATGCGCCGGCTTCCACGCAGACCGCTCAGGAGACCGCCATGACCCAGCCGCAAGCCCAGCATCCCAACGCCCCGCAGCCATGCGCACCGCATGAGCTGCAACGCCGCCATCTGTTGCAACTGGGCGCCGGCCTCGCCGCTGCAGGCAGCGGCGGCCGCGCTGTCGCCAGTAGCGCCGGCAGCCATATGCCGGGTGGCGGCCCCAAGCCACCAGCGCCGACCGGCCGGCCCGGTGATTTCGACTTCCTGCGTGGCGAGTGGCGCATCCACAACCGCCGGCTCGACGCCCCGGGCGTCTGGCAGGAGTTCGAGGGCGAGGCCACGGTTCACGCCATCCTGGCCGGCATCGGCAGCGTCGAAGAGCTGCGCATCCCCTCGCGCCAGTTCAGCGGCATGGGCCTGCGCCTGCTCGATGTCGAGCGCAAGCTCTGGGCCGACCACTGGGTCAATGCCAAGAGCGGCGTGCTGACGCCGCCGCCGGCCTGGGGCAGCTTTGTCGACGGC
>JAIXSD010000526.1 GCA_027484885.1 Rubrivivax sp. | reverse complement strand
GAGGAGCTGGGCTCGCGCTGCGACCTGGCCATCGTCGTCGGCGGTGACGGCACCATGCTCGGTTTCGCGCGCGAGATGGCGCCGCATGGCATCCCGCTGGTGGGCATCAACCAGGGTCGCCTGGGTTTCATCACCGACATCTCACTCGAGAAGTTTCAAGAAGCGCTGGCGCCGATTCTGGACGGCGATTTCGAAACCGAAAAACGCTCCATGCTGGAAGGCTCGGTCTGGCGCGATGGCGAAAGCATCTTCGACGGCCTGGCCCTGAACGATGTGGTGGTCAGCCGCGGCGCGACCGCCAGCATGGTGGAGCTGCGCATCGATGTGGGCGACGAGTTCGTGGCCAATATGCGGGCCGACGGCGTGATCGTGGCCTCGCCCACCGGCTCCACCGCCTATGCCCTCTCGGCCGGCGGCCCCATCATGCACCCCAGCATCGGAGGCTGGCTGCTGGTGCCGATTGCCTCGCACACCCTGTCCAACCGGCCCATCGTTCTGCCAGACACCGGCGAGGTGCGCATGGAGATCGTGGCCGGGCGCGACGCCAGTGTCAATTTCGACATGCAAAGCCTGGCCAGCCTGCTGCACGGCGACCGCATCACCGTGCGCCGCTCGGCCCACCAGGTCTGCTTCCTGCACCCCAAGGGCTGGAGCTATTACGCCACCTTGCGCCGCAAGCTGCGCTGGTACGAAGGGGTGAGCTGAACCATGTTGCGACGCCTGAGTCTGCGTGACTTCGTCATCGTGCCCGAGCTGGAGCTCGATTTCGGCGCCGGCTTTTCGGTGCTGACCGGCGAGACCGGGGCCGGCAAGTCCATCCTGATCGACGCGCTGCAGCTGGCCCTGGGCCAGCGTGGCGATGCCGGCGTGGTGCGCGAAGGCGCGGCGCGCGCCGAAATTTCGGCCGAGTTTGACTGCCCGGCCCACCTGAGCGGCTGGCTGGACGAAGCCGGTTTTGAATCCGAAGGCGCCAGCCTGCTGCTGCGCCGCGTGATCGACAGCCAAGGCAAGAGCCGCGCCTGGATCAACGGCAGTGCCGCCACCGTCAGCCAGCTGCGCGAGCTGGCCGACAGCCTGCTGGACATCCACGGCCAGCATGCCTGGCAAGGCTTGACCCGCCCGGCCTCGGTGCGCGAGCTGTTGGACCAGTACGCCGATCTCGACACCCGCCCCCTGGCCGCCGCGTTCACCGACTGGAAGCGCGCCAGCGAAGCGATGGACGCGGCGCAGACGCGCCAGAACGAGCTGCTCAGCGAGCGCGAACGCCTGGCCTGGCAGATCGGCGAGATCGACCGCCTGGCCCCGGGCGCCGACGAATGGGACGAGCTCAACGCCGAGCACCAGCGGCTTTCGCATGCGCAATCGCTGCTCGATGCGGTGCGCGCCGCGCTGAACGCGCTCAGCGAGGCCGAGGACAGCACGGCCGAAGGTCTGACCGGAGACGCGCTGGACCGGCTGGAAGATGTGCTTGAGTACGACGCCCGCCTGGGCTCGGCCGTAGAGGCCCTGCGCGGCGCCCAGGCCCAGATTCAAGATGCCAGCCACACCCTCAGCGCCTATCTGCACAAGGCCGATGGCGAGCCTGGCCGCATGGAAGAGCTGGACGAGCGCGTCTCCGCCTGGCTGACCCTGGCCCGCCGCTACCGCCGCCCGCCGCAGGAGCTGCCAGCCCTGCACGCGCAGTGGCGCGAGGAGCTGGCCGCGCTGGACGCTGCCACCGATCTGGCCGCCCTGCAAGCCAGCCTGGCCGCAGCCCGCAAAGCCTTTGATGCCGAGGCCCGCCGGGTCAGCGCGGCGCGCGCCAAAGCGGCCCCCGCCCTGGCCAGCGCCGTCACCGCGGCCATGCAGCTGCTGGGCATGAACGGCGGCCAGTTCGACATCGCCCTGCTGCCGCAAGAACAACCGCAGAGCTACGGCCAGGAGTCGGCCGAATTCCTGGTGGCCGGCCATGCCGGCAGCGCGCCGCGGCCGCTGGCCAAGGTGGCCTCGGGCGGCGAGCTCTCGCGCATCGCCCTGGCCATCGCGGTGACCACCTGCCAAAAGACCGGCACCGGCGTGAACGCCGGCGTGGGCACCTTGATCTTTGACGAGATCGACGCCGGCGTCGGCGGCGCCGTGGCCGAGACCGTGGGCCGGCTGATGAAGCAGCTGGGCCGCAGCCGCCAGGTGCTGGCCGTCACCCACCTGCCCCAGGTGGCCGCTTGCGCCGACCACCATTTGGTGGTGTCCAAAGCCCTGCGCGGCAGCCAGACCTGCAGCGATGTGCAACCGGTGCTGGGCGAGGCCCGCGTGGCCGAAATCGCCCGCATGCTGGGCGGCGAGCGGCTTTCTTCCGCCGCCCAGGCCCATGCCCAGGAGATGCTGGATCTGTCGGCACTGGACACCGCCCACCCCTCCTCCCTCCCCTCTTCCGCCGGCAAGGCCAAGAAAGCACGTTCATGAGCACGACGACATCCCCCTACGATGCCGCCCAGGCCGAAGCCAGCTCGGTGGTCCTGGTGACCGGCATGTCCGGCGGCGGCAAGTCGCTGGCCATGCATGCGCTGGAAGATGCCGAGTTCTTTTGCGTGGACAACCTGCCAGCCGAGCTGCTGCTGGATTTCCTCAAGCTCGAAGCGCAGCGCGGCGAGCGCCGCGTGGCGATTGCGGTCGATGTGCGCAGTGCCGGCTCCCTGCCCCTGTTGCTGCCGCTGTTCAAGCAGCTGCGCGCCTCGGGCGTGTCCATCCGCTCGATTTTTCTGGATGCCAACACCGAGACCCTGATGCGGCGTTTCTCGGAAACGCGCCGCCCGCACCCGCTGCGCATCGACGAGACCAGCCAGTTCGGCGAGCTGGACGGCGGTGAATCGCGCGCCCGCAGCGGCCACGGTAGTTCGGACAACGGCCACCGCGCCCTGCTCGAAGCCATCGAGCTGGAGCGCGAGATGCTCGCCGCCCTGCGCGTGGAATCCACCGTGCTGGACACCAGCCAGCTGCGCCCGGCCCAGCTGCGCGCCTGGGTGCGCGATCTGGTGCTGGCGCCCAGCAACAAGCTGACCCTGGTGTTCGAATCCTTCGCCTTCAAGCATGGCGTGCCCAGCGACGCCGACTTTGTGTTCGATGTGCGCGTGCTGCCCAACCCCTACTACGACCGCGAGCTGCGGCCGCTGACCGGGCGCGACAAGCCGGTGGCTGATTTCCTGCAGGCCCAGCCCGAGGTGCAAGTGATGTTCAAGCAGATCGGCGAGTTCCTGAACCGCTGGCTGCCCAATTTCGCCGCCGATCAACGCAGTTATCTGACCGTGGCCATCGGCTGCACCGGCGGCCAGCACCGCTCGGTCTATCTGGTCGAAACCCTGGCCCGCCTGTTCGGCAAACATGGCCCGGTGCTCAAGCGCCACCGCGAGCTGGACGCGCGCTGAGCGCCTTTGCTTTCGCCATAACAAAAGCCCCGCATGCGGGGCTTTTGTTTTTGAGGCCGAGACTTCAGAAGCGGTAGCTGGCCTTGAGGCTCAGGAAGCGGCCGCGCGGGTCGCCCTGGCTGTAGTCGTAGCTGCCGGTCGAGGCGTCCCAGGGCAGCTTGGCATCGCTGAGGTTTTGCAGGCTCAGCGTGGCCTGCAGCTGGGGGCTGAGCTGCCAATCCACATTCAGATCCACCGTGTTGATGGCGCGCACACGCTCGGCGATTTCGGGCCGCGGGCGGTAGGTCTGCGTGTAGCTGCCCACGCGGTTCCAGCTCAGGGTGCTGGTCCAGTCGCCCAGGCTCCACACGGCGCTGGTGCTGCTGCGCCAGGCCGGCAGGGAGCCAAACTCATTGCTGCCCGCGCCGTTGACCGCAGCCTCGCCTTCAGCCGGCGGCAGGGCGAACTGCAGCAGGCGGCTCAGCTGGGTCTTGAGCTTGAGCTGGCCGGCGCCGCCCAGCGCGAAGCTGCGGCTGGCCTCGATGTCAAAGCCCGAGACGCGGCGCGTGCCCTGGTTCTTGAACTGGCGGGTCAGCGAGACGATGCGGCCCTGCTCGTCGCGCAGCACGCGGCCTGGCAGGCGCGCCTCGTTGGCGATGATGAACTCGGCCGTTTCGGTGTCGATCAAATCCTTCTGGCGGATGTTGAAGTAGTCGACGCTGATCTGGCTTTGCGCATCGGGCGAGAGCACCACACCGAAGTTGAAGTTATTGGCCCGCTCGGGCTTCAAGTTCGGGTTGGCAGCGGTCAGGTTGGTGACGCCGCGCGCCACGGTGGGCGAGATCGGGTCACGCGGGTCGATCACCGAACCGTAGCTGACGCCGGTGCTCTGCGTGATCTCGGGCAACGAGGGCGCACGGAAGCCTTGCGAGAGATTGGCGCGCAGCACCAGGCTGTCCAGCGGCTGAAAGCGCAGGCTGGCCTTGGGCGAAACGGCCGAGCCGAAATCGCTGTAGCGGTCAGCGCGGGCGGCCAGGTTCAGGCTCAGGCTCTTGAGCAGGGGCACATTGAGCTCGGCAAAGGCCGCGCCCACAGTGCGGCCGCCCTGGATGATGTTGAGGGCCGGGCGCAGCTCGGTGCCGCTGAGCACCTGCTCCGAGGTGCGCGAATCCATGGTCTCGCGGCGCAGCTGCACACCGAGCGCAAAGCCCAGGGGGCCGGCCGGCAAGCGGGTCAGCTCGGTCGAGGCGCTGGCGTCCAGGGCGATCAGCTCGGCGCTGGCCGGGCGCAGGGTGGAGATGCGCAGGGCCTGGCGCTGGGCCTCGCTGTTCAGGCTCTGGTCGGCAAAGTTGTAGCTGCCGGCCTTGAGCGCACGCTCGAATTCATAGCGGTTGCCGAAGTTCTGCACCGTCTCGCGCAGGCGGCTGCTGGACTGGGTGAAAGAGGCCTCCCAATCCCAGGCGCCGCTGGTGCCGCGGGCGCCGGTTAGCACGCGCTGAAACTGCACGGCGTCTTGCTTGAAGCGGGTGCCCAGGTCGAACAAGGTGGCGTTCAACACGGCCGAACCGCTGGCCGGGTAGTTGGGGTGGTTCTTGGGCAGGGCCACCGAGATGGTGTCCAGCGACTGGGTCTTGTCGTTCCAGGCGCGCAGGCTGCTGGAAACCGACAGCGGAGCGCCGAAGATCAGATCGGCGCGCGAGCTGCCCAGCAGCAGCTCTGCATAAGCCTCGACGTCCTCCGTCAGGCGCCAGGTCGCCCGGGCCGAGCCGTGGTAGCGCTCGGCTCCGGGGATCAGGGTTTTGTAGGCCGCCGGGTTGTAGGCCAGCACGGTGCCGGTCTTGCCGGGGGTCAGGTCACCGTAATTGACCAGCTGCAGCGGGCCTTGCACGCCGCCGAGCTTGTTGGTGGGATCGCTGCCCAGGTAGTTGGTCGCCACCCAGGCCAGGGTGCCGCCGGGCTCGCCGCGGAAATCGTTGTCGCGCAGCCAGGTCACCTGGCTCTGGTCCAGGCGGTCGCGCTTGAGTGCGTCGAAGCTCAGCGTCAGGTTGAAGCCCTCGCGCGCCAGATCGCCAAAGCCGTGGCGCAGCTCGAAGCTGCGCTCGCTCTGGCCCGTGCCCTCGGTCGAGCGGCCCAGGCCCACGCGCGCCTCGGTGCCCTGGTAGTCGTCGTAAAGCACGATATTGACCACGCCGGCGATGGCGTCCGAGCCGTAGATGGACGAGGCGCCGTCCTTGAGCACATCGATGCGGCGCACAGCGGCCAGAGGCAGGCTGTTCAGGTCGGTGAACACATCCTGCATGTTCTGCGCCGTGGCATAGGGCGCGACGCGCCGGCCATTGACCAGCACCAGGGTGTTCTGCTGGCCCAGGCCGCGCAGGGACAGGCCGGCTGTGCCGGCGGAGAAGCTGCCGGTGAACTGCTCGTTGAAGCTGTTGCCGCTGTTGGCGGCGATCAGGCGCAGCACCTCGGGCAGGCTGGTCTTGCCGCTGGCCTTGATGTCGGCCGCGCTCAGCACCTGCACCGGGTTGGCCCCCTCGCGCTTGAGGCTGACGATGTTGGAGCCGGTGACGGTGACGCGCTCCAGGCGCTTGGCGGCCTCGGGTTCGGTGGTTTGAGAGTGGGCCAACGGCACAAAGGCCGAGGCCAGGGCGGCGGCGAGAAGAGAAGGCTTCAGAGACATGATGGAGGAGAACACTTGTGGTGAAAGAAGAACCCCGCCGGATGGATGAGCGGCGAGGCAAGGCAGGGCAAAGCCGAGCCAGCGGCAGCGCCGATCGGGCGCTGCGCGAGGCACACAGGGAAAAAACGGGCTTGCTGAAGCCGCCTGCACGGGCTGCCGGAGGGCAGCTGCAGCGCTTCAAACGGGGTGGCGGTGTGAGGCGGGCGGAGGGCGGCGCGGCGCGAAGTAACGCGCCAAAGGTCAGAGCACTTCAGCGCACTTCAGCGCGGACGCCACGGCCGGCCATCAACACATTCGGGCGATGGAGGCGCGGATCTGACCCGGGCGGGTCAGGAAAGAATCAACAACAAACTGCAAAGCGAGGGATGGCATCGCGGGGGCTCTTGTTCAACTGCACGCTCTTGTTGGCGCCCCTGAAATTTAGTGGAAACCCTTAGTTCACTCAAACAATAAAAACTTGTTTGCTTATGCATACCTCTTAGATACCACCCCGCGAATCTCTGGCGGCCTGCAACAGGGATCAGCCCAGCAGCTTCTTCAGCGGCGCCGGCAGGCCGTAGCTGGCCAGCGCCTCACGCGCCACCCACTGCCCTTGCTGAGCGGCGCGTTGCGCGGCCTCGGCGCCGAGCACAGCGCGGCGCGGGTGCAGCACCCAGTCCAGATGGGTCAGCGCATGCTCGATGCGCGGCAGCACATCGGGGGTGGCGCCCAGGCTCTGCGCATGCGACTGCAGCTGCGCCTCGTCCTCGAACAAAGGCAGGCTCCAGAGCCCGGCCCAGACGCCGGTGTCCGGCCG
>JAIXSD010000378.1 GCA_027484885.1 Rubrivivax sp. | reverse complement strand
GTCCATGTCAGCACGCCCAGCGGCTACGAGGTGGATGCGCAGGTGGCCGGCATCCAGAACACCGACTGCTACAAGGTCTTCAAGAACCCGCTCGATGCCTGCCGCGGCGCCGACCTCGTGACCACCGATGTCTGGACCAGCATGGGCTACGAGGCCGAGAACGACAAACGCCGGGAGGCCTTTGCCGACTGGTGCGTCGATGCCGAGATGATGGGCGTGGCCAAACCCGACGCCCTCTTCATGCACTGCCTGCCCGCCCACCGCGGCGAAGAGGTGACCGCCGAGGTGATCGACGGCCCCCAATCCGTCGTCTGGGACGAGGCTGAAAACAGAATGCACGTGCAAAAGGCACTCATGGAGTACCTTTTGCTCGGGCGGATCGGCTGACGGCCGAGACGCGCCCGCCAGGGCGCATTCTGTTTGGGCTTGGCTCACTTTGCGACGCAAAGTGAAGCGCCGCCAGGCGCGGCCAAGACCAGAATCGCATGCATGTGCAGAAGGCACTCATGGAGTACCTTCTGCTGGGTCGCATCGGCTGAACGAAGGCCCAGCGCCTGAAAGACGCCGCGTGCGGCCCGCTCAGCGCGGCCGCACGCTGCCGGTCAAGCTGCCTGGCGGGTAGTGTTTGACGAACTCGCGCCAGATCTGGCCCGACTTGGCCGCACGCTCCAGCAGCGCCAGCAGGCTCTGCCGGTCGGCTTCGGACAAGGCGGTCTTGGAGACGTAGACCCCGCTCTCGCCCCAGGGCAGCTCGTCCACCGGCTCGTAGCGAAGCTGCTCCAGCAAAGGCCGCACACGGGCATCGCCCAGCATGGCGCCGACCAAGATGCTGGGCGCCATCACTGTGGCTTCGGCCATGCCATTGCCCAACATGCGGGCCACCGACACGGCATCCACCGCCAGGGACAGTCGCCCCTGTTGATCGAGCTCCTTGATCAGCGCCTGGTAGGGTTCGCCGTAATCAAACCCTCGCACCAGCACCACGCGGATCTCGCGCCGGGCCTGCAAATCGGCCAGGCTGCGCAGCGGCGCGCGCTCCGCATTGATCATGGAAATCACGGTGGCCCGGCTGCTGACCATGGGCACGAAGACGCCGGATTCATCGCGCTTGGGCGTGCGTGTGGCGGGCACCAGCAAATCGGCTCGGCCGGTCTCGAACATCAGCTCCTGCCGGGCCCGAGGCACCACCGAGAACTTCAGCGGACACCCCTCGCGGGCCAGGCTGCTGCGCAAGACCTCGGGGTAAACGCCCGCCACGTCATCTCCCGTCACCGTGACGCTGAGACCGATCGGCGCCACCGGCACCACCAGCTCGCGCGAACAGCCGGCTTGCGCCGCTGCACCCGCAGGCAGGGCCGCCAGCACCAGCGCCACCAGACCCGCGGACCCGGCCGCTCGACAAGTGTTTGCTCCTTCGCACCACGGCCACCGCAACATCAGGCACCTTTTGAGAGTATCGGGGGATTGCAGGCGCATGAGCGGCCCGCTTGCGAGTCGCCCGCAGCTTACGCGATCTGGCGTTTTCGCGTGTCGCTGCCGCGCGAATGCAGGGGCGGGTCAATCCCGTTGCCCTTTGTGCCCGCAAACGGCAAGCTTGGCCAAGGGCTGCGACTGCGCAAGACCTGGCACCTGCGATCAAAGCACCGCGGCCACCCGCCGATTTCTCCTCCAACTCCAGGCTTCACCGCCTTCAGCCTGCCGTCAGCCGCTCATGGCAAGCTCAGCACCGCCATGAAAATTGCCCTCATTTCCGACATCCATTCCAACGCGCAGGCTTTCGCTGCGGTGCTGGAGCATGCCCAGGCCCAGGGCGTCAGTGACTATGCCTTGCTGGGCGATTTCGTCGGCTACGGTGGCGACCCGGCCTGGGTGGTGGACAAGGTGGCCGAGCTGGTGGCGCAAGGCGCCGTGGCGGTCATGGGCAACCACGATGCCGCCGTGGTGCAGGGCAGCTCCAGCACCATGCGCGAAGACGCCCGCCTGGCGGTGGAATGGACCCACGCGCGTCTGAGCCCGGCCCAGCTCGAGTTTTTGTCCAAGCTGCCGCTGAGCATCACCCGCGAGGACCGGCTCTACGTCCATGCCAATGCCTTCGACCCGGCCGGCTATGAATACATCCAGGGCCGCCTGGAAGCCATGCGCAGCCTGCACGCCACCGACTGCCGCTACACCTTTTGCGGCCATATGCACGAGCCCATGCTCTACCACCTGAGCCTGACCGGCAAGGCCGGCGAGTTCACACCGGCCGAAGGCGTCAGCATCCCCTTGCTGCCCAATCGCCAGTGGCTGACCATCCCCGGCTCCTGCGGCCAGCCGCGGGACGGCAACCCGGCCGCCTGCTACGCCATCTTCGACAGCGCGGCGAGCGAGCTGAGCTTCCAGCGCGTTGCCTACGACGCCGAAGCGGCGGCGGCCCAGATTCGCGCCGCCGGCCTGCCCGAACGCCTGGCCGCACGCCTGCTGCAAGGCGAGTAGCATCCCGATTCAAGGCGAGGCAAGACCTGACCCCATTCCTGCGGCCACCGGCCGCACCGGCCCCAGCAGAGGACCTTCATCACCATGCCCAGCTCCGCGTCCGGCCCGCACAGCGTCCAGCACCTCCCGCAGCCCCTGGGCCCGCTGGAGCCCGGCATGGAGCTGGACGGCTTCCGCCTGGAAGAACGCATGCACCAGGGCGGCATGGCCCATATCTGGCGCGTGACGCGGCTGCAGCCCAAGCCCGG
>JAIXSD010000123.1 GCA_027484885.1 Rubrivivax sp. | reverse complement strand
TTGCCCGCGGCCAGGGCCGGCCCCAGCTTCCAGGCCGCCATGATCATGGGGTAGTTCCAGGGCACGATGGCGCCGATCACGCCCATGGCCTCGCGCTGGATCAGGGCCAGGGCATTGGGGCCGGTGGGCGCGATCTCGTCGTAGACCTTGTCGATGGCTTCGGCATACCAGGCGATACAGCGCGCGGTGGAGGGCACATCGACAGCCAGCGAATACTGGATGGGCTTGCCCATGTCCAGCGTTTCCAGCAGGGCCAGCTCTTCCTTGGCCGCCAGGATTTTTTCGGAGAAAGCCTGCAGCACCCGTTTGCGCGCGGCCGGGGCACGGCGGGCCCAGCGGCCGTCATCAAAGGCGGCGCGGGCCGAGGCCACGGCCGCGTCGATGTCGGCCGCCTGGCCGCGCGACACGGCGCCGAGGCTGCGGCCGTTCAAGGGTGAGATGCAGTCGAACTGCAGGCCGGCCTGAGTGTCGACCCGGCGGCCTTCGATGACGGGGCGGCCGTCGATCTGAACGGCGGCGGCGCGCGCGGCCCAATCGATGCTGGGGCGGGTGGAGGAGGAACTGCTCATGAAAGTCCTGTCGAGCTTGCAGTAACTTAGAAACTGACCACCACGGAGGAGCCCAGCAGGTGGTTGCGCTTGGCCCATTGTCCGTTGCTCGGGTTGCCGAACACGGCGCGGTTGGCACCGTCGAGGCGGTATTCGAACTTGAAGATGGTGTTCTGGTTGAAGAGGTAGTTCAGGCCCAGGGTCAGGGCATAACGGTTGGCGCCCTTGGAGGCCGTGTCGGGGTCCGGGTTGGCCTCGTCCCAGGCGAAGCCGCTGCCGCGGCCTAGGCCGTTGCGGCTGTCGTCGCTGCTGTAGCCGAACAGGCCGCCGCCGTTCTTGGCGTTGAGCAGATAGTCCATGCGTGCCACCGCTTCCCAGCGCGGGATGAATTTGTAGCCGACCAGGGTGGACAGCCCGGTCCAGCTGGCGTCGCGCAGCTGGCCGTCTTCGTTGAAGATGGCGCTGCCGCGCTGGCGGCCCCAGCTGATCTGGCCCTGGAAGGTCCAGTCACCGCGGATGAAATAGGCATCGGCCTCGAGCAGGTCCACGCGGGTGTCTCGGCCTTTCACATCGGCAAAACGCAGGTCGCCGTTGGCGTCCACGCCGTCGGCGGCGTAGTTGTAGGCCTTGCCATGCATGCCGGTGAAGCCAAAGCCCTGGAACTCACCCTTGGCATAGTCGACGCGGTAGATGAAGGCGGGGGTCTTGTTGCCCGGCGATTTGCGGGCGTTGTTGACATTGGCCAGGCCGGCGCGGATCAGCCATTTGCCGCTGGTCAGGTCCAGCACCGCGCCGGTGTAGGCGGTGGGGGCGGTGAAGTCGAACAGCAGGTTGTGGGTGATCAGCTTGTTGAGCGGCGGCAGGGTCATCTCATAGCCGGTCCAGTCGGGGATCTGGCCCAGCCAGAGTCGGGTTTGCAGGTCGCCCAGAGGGATGTTGACGCTGGCCTCGTGGACGATGGAGCCGGTGTTGAAGGTGGCGCCCACGCCGCGCTCGGGCGCCAGGGTCAGGCGCCATTTGGTGCCGCCTTCCATTTCTTTCTGGAAGTCGATCAAGGCCATGCCGAAGTAGCCGCTGTCGTAGGCGTAGGCGTCCTTGTTGAGCAACTGGAAGCTGCTGCTGTTGTTCTGCCGGTTGTAGATGTAGGTGGGGTCGATGAAGCCGCTGATCTTGAGGTTCTTGGTGCCCATGGCCTCGGCCGAGTCTTCCAGGGCCTCGGTCTTGACGGCGATGCGGTTGAACTCCTGGGCCTGGGCCGGGGTCATGCCCCATTGGGCGCTGCTGGGGGCGGCGGCTTTTTGTTCGGCGGCCTTGAGTTTTTCTTCCAGCTGGCCCACGCGGTCTTTCAGCGCGCGCAACTCCTTGAGCAGCTCTTCATTGCTCTGCGCCAGGGCCGTGCCCGGGTAGGCCGAGGCCAGTGCCAGGCTCAGCGCGGCCAGCAAGGGGGCGGCCGTCTTCGCGTTCGGGGTGGGCTTCATCGCATCTGCTCCTTGGCTTGATTGGGGGGGTATGGGGAGGACGAAAGAGGAATCGGTTCTGTTGATGGGGCGGAAGAATCAAGCGGCCCGCTGTGCGGCCGCCATGTCCAGGCTGCGCCGGCGTTCGGCCCTGGCGATCAGGTAACTGGCCAGCACCACGTCCAGGGCCACCAGAACGATGATGACCGTGGCCACCGCATTGATGCTGGGGCTGACGCCCAGCCGCGCGCGCGAGAAGATCACAAGAGGCAAGGTGGTCGAGCCCGGCCCGCTCAGAAAGGCCGAAAGCACCACATCGTCCAGCGAGAGCGTGAAGGTCAGCAGCCAGGCCGACATCAGCGACTGGGTGATCATGGGCAAGGTCACCAGGCTGAAGACCTGCAGCGGCCGCGCGCCCAGGTCCATGGCGGCTTCTTCCAACTGCGGGTTCAGTTCGGACAGGCGCGCCTGGATCACCACCGTGGCATAAGCCATGCCCAGCAGCAGGTGGCCGAGCCAGATGGTCATGGCGCCGCGCTCCGGGAAGCCCAGGGCCCGCTGCAGCGAGACCAGCATCAGCAGCAAGGACAGGCCGACGATGACCTCGGGCATCACCAGGGGCGCATTGACCATGCCGGCGAACAGGGTGCGGCCGGTGAAGCGCTTGTACTTGACCAAGGCGAAGGCGGCAAAGGTGCCCAGCAGCACCGAGGCGCAGGCGGTGGCAAAGGCAATCTGCAGCGAGAGCTTGAGGCCGTTCAACAGCTCACCGTCTTGCAACAATTCCGTGTACCAGCGCGTGGTGAAACCACCCCAGACCGAGGGCAGCTTGGAGTCGTTGAAGGAGTAAAGAATCAGCGTGAGGATCGGCAGGTAAAGGAAGGCAAACACCAGGGCCAACCAGCTGCGCGCAAACCAGCGCGTGGCCTGAGGGCCTAGCAGGGCACGGCGGCTCATGGCTGGCCTCCCTTGCGCGCGGTGCTCGGGCCGGCCTGGCTTTCTGCCTGGTAGCGGTTGAACAAGGCCAGGGGCACGATGATCAGCAGAATCATCACCACGGCCACGCTGGAGGCCATGGGCCAGTCGTTGTTGGAGAAGAACTCGTCCCAGAGCACGCGGCCGATCATCAGGGTCTGAGGCCCGCCCAGCAGCTCAGGGATGACGAACTCGCCCACGCAGGGGATGAAGACCAGCATGGAGCCGGCGATGATGCCGGCCTTGGACAGCGGCACGGTGATGCGCCAGAAGGCCTGCCAGGGTGTGGCGCCCAGATCGCTTGCGGCCTCCAGCAGACGCAGGTCCATCTTGGCCAGGTTGGCGTAGAGCGGCAGCACCATGAAGGGCAGGTAGGTGTAGACCATGCCCACGACCAGGGAGAAGGGCGTGTTCAAGAGCTTGCCCAGGGCCGGGATCATGCCTGCCGAATAGAGCAGCTGGTCCAGGCCCAGGCCCTCGATGGCCTCGGCCACCCAGCCATGTTCGCCCAGCAGGCCTTTCCAGGCATAGACGCGCAGCAAGAAGCTGGTCCAGAAGGGCAGCATCACCAGCATCAGCAAGGCCGGCTGCAGACTGGCCCGGGCTCTAGCCATGAAGTAGGCAAAGGGGTAGCCGATCAGCAGGCAGCCCACGGTAGTGATGGCCGCGTACTTGAGGCTGGCCAGATAGGCCTTGAAGTAGAGCTCGTCCTCGGTGATGAAGAGGTAGTTGCTGAGCTTGATGGCCACGCGCAGCACGCCGTCCGCATAACTGACCAGATCCTTGAAGTGCACCGTCTCCATCTCGGAGACGCTGATCTTCAGCACGATCAAAAAAGGGAGAGCAAAGAACAGCAGCAGCCAGGCATAGGGCAGGGCGATGACGGCGCTGCGACCCGTGGGCAGGCGCAGGCGACGGAGCGGATTCTTCATGGCCGCGCTGCTCATTGCGTCAGCACCACCTGGGCCGTGGGCGACCAGTGCGCCCAGACCTGCTGGTCCCAGCTCAGCGGGTCGGCGCGGTGGCGCTCCAGATTGCTTTCGCTGACCTTGAGCACCTGGCCGCTGGGCAGCTGCAGGTGGTAGACGGTGAAGGCGCCGAAATAGGACAGATCGCGCACGGTGGCCCGCACCTGGTTGAACTCGCCCTCGGGTTTTTCGCTGCTGAGGCGAATCTTCTCGGGCCGCAGGGCCACGCTGACCGCCATGCCGGCCGTGCCGGTGATGCCGTGGCCCACGTAGTGCTGGCAGTCGGCACAATCGATGACCACATGATCGGGCTCGTCGACGCTGAGCTGGCCGTCCATCAAATTGACGTTGCCGATGAAGTCCGCCACGAAGCGGGTGGCCGGGGTCTCATAGATGTCGGCCGGCGCGCCCACCTGCAGGATGCGGCCCTCGCTCATCACCGCGATGCGGGTGGCCATGGTCATGGCCTCTTCCTGGTCGTGCGTCACCATCACACAGGTCACGCCCACGCTTTCGATGATGTTGACCAGCTCGATCTGGGTCTGCTCGCGCAGCTTTTTGTCCAGCGCCCCGAGCGGCTCGTCGAGCAGCAGCAGCTGCGGCTTCTTGGCCAGGCTGCGCGCCAGGGCCACGCGCTGCTGCTGGCCGCCCGAGAGCTGGTGCGGCTTGCGCTTGGCGTACTTGCCCAGCTGCACCAGCTTGAGCATGGCCTCGACGCGGCTGGCGATTTCATCCTTGGGCAGGCCGTCGCGGCGCAGGCCGAAGGCGATGTTGTCCCAGACGCTCAGGTGCGGAAACAGCGCATAGCTCTGGAACATCATATTGATGGGCCGGGCATAGGGCGGCAGGCCCGCCAGGTCCTGGCCGTTCAGGATGATGCGGCCGCTGCTCGGCGTCTCGAAGCCGGCCAGCATGCGCAGCAAGGTGGTCTTGCCGCAGCCTGAGGAGCCGAGCAGGGCGAAGATCTCGCCCTTGGCAATGTCGATGGACACGCGATCCACCGCGACGGCGCCGCCGCCAAAGTCCTTGACCACGTTCTCGATGCGCAGGTAATCGCCTCGTGGCGCGTCGCCTGGTCCCTCGTTCTTGCGCTCCGCGTCGCTCATCGCGTTCCTCCCGGCTGGCTGGGTGTTGTGGCTGCGGCGTGCCGGGCTCAGAGGCCCGTCTTGAAGCTGGTGTAGATGCGCGTCATCTGGCGCCGCACATCGTTGTTGATGGAGTCAGGCGCGGCCATCTTCTTGAGGTCGCTGTCGCTCAAGAAGACGCTGGGGTTGTTGGCCACATCGGGCTTGACGAACTTCTTGGCCTCTTTGTTGGGGTTGGCGTAGAAGACCTTGTTGGTCAGGCTGGCGTGTACCTCGGGGCGCAGGATGTAGTTGATGAATTTGTGGGCATTGCCGGGGCGTGGCGCATCGGCCGGGATGACCATCACGTCCATGAAGATGATGCCGCCGCTCTTGGGGATCAAGGCCTCGATCTTCTGGCCGGTCTTGCCGTCGATGGCGCGCTGGCGGGCGATGTTGATGTCGCCCGAATAGCCCATGGCCACGCACAGCGAGCCGTTCGCCAGATCGTTGATATAGCCCGAGGAGCTGAACAGGCTGACATAAGGCCGCACGCTCTTGAGCAAGGCCGGCACATTGGCGAAGTCGCCGATGTTCTTGGTGTAGGGCGGCTTGCCCAGGTAGTGCAGGGCGGCGGGCACCACCTCGGTGGCCGAGTCCAGGAAGCTCACACCACAGCTCTTGAGCTTGGCCATGTACTCGGGCTTGAAGATCAGGTCCCAGGCGTTCTCGGGCATGGGCATGCCGCCCAGCGCCGCCTTGACCTTGTCGACATTGATGCCCACGGTCGAGAAGCCCCAGAGCCAGTTGACGAAGAACTCATTGCCCGGGTCCAGCTTGGCCAGGGTGGCCTGCACCTCGGGGTCAAGGTTCTTGTAGTTGGGGATCAGGCTCTTGTCGATCTTGCGCAGCAGGCCGCCATCGGCCTGCATCTTGGCCCAGTAGCTCGAGGGCACCACGATGTCGTAGCCGGTCTTGCCGGCCACCAGCTTGGCGTGGACGATTTCGTTGTTGTCGAAATTGTCATAACGCACCTTGATGCCGGTTTCCTTCTCGAAGTTCTTGATCGTGTCTTCAGCGATGTAGTCGGACCAGTTGTAGATGTTCAGGACCTTCTCTTCCTCCTGCGCTCGGGCCGGGCCGGCTGTGGCCAGCAGGGCGAGCACCGGGGTGAGAGCACAGGCAAGACGACGCAGGGCAGGCGACAGCTTCATGGTGGGGTTCCCGAAAGTTCAGTCAGACAAAGGGGGTGAAGGGGGAAGGGGTCAAAGACGAAGGGATCAAAGAAGAAGGAATCAAGGAAAAGCTTCGCCCCAGTCTAGGCATTGGCCGGGCCGCGCCCATCGGCCAAAACCCGGGGCTGTGGCGCGGGCCCTGCTCAGAGCCAGCCACGTTTGCGCAGGTCTTCCAGGGTCAGGTCGAGGCAGCGGCGGATCAGCCCCATCATTTCGTCGACCTGGGCGCGCGTCATCACCAGGGGTGGCGCCACGATCATGCGGTCGCCCACGGCGCGCATGATCAGTCCGTTGCCAAAGCAGTGACCGCGGCAGACCATGCCCACTTCAAGCGCATCGTCAAAGGGCGTGGCCGTGGCCTTGTCCTTGACCAACTGCACCGCGGCCATCATTCCGCAGCTCTGGGTCTCGCCCACCAGCGGGTGATCGTTCAGCTCGGCAAAGCGCTGGGCCAGGTAGGGCCCCACGTCCTCGCGCACATGGCGCACCACATCCAGTTCGCGCAGCAGGCGGATATTGGCCAGGGCCACGGCGCAGGCCGTCGGGTGGCCCGAGTAGGTGAAGCCGTGGTTGAACTCGCCGCCTTGTTCGATCAGCACCCGCGCCACCCGCTCGCCCACCAACACGCCGCCGAGCGGGATGTAGCCCGAGCTCACGCCCTTGGCAAAGGTCATCAGGTCGGGGCGGGTGCCCATGGTCTCGCAGCCGAACCACTGGCCGGTGCGGCCGAAACCGCAGATCACCTCGTCGCTGACCAGGAGGATGCCGTACTTGTCGCAGATGCGCTGGATCTCGGGCCAGTAGCTGGCCGGCGGCACGATCACGCCGCCAGCGCCTTGCACCGGCTCGCCGATGAAGGCCGCCACCTTGTCCGCGCCGATCTCCAGAATCTTGGCCTCCAGCCAGCCCGCGGCCTTGAGGCCAAAGGCCTCGGGCGTCAGCCCGGCCGTCTCGCCGCGCAGGCCGGCCCCATGCTCGAACCAGTGCGGTTGCTCGATGTGGGTGATGTTGGGAATCGGCAGTCCGCCCTGGGCATGCATGCCACTCATGCCGCCCAGCGAGGCCCCCGCCATGGTGGAGCCGTGGTAGCCGTTCTTGCGGCCGATGATGACCTGGCGCTCGGGCTGGCCCAGCACATCCCAGTAGCGCCGCACCATGCGCACAATCGTGTCGTTACCTTCCGAGCCTGAGCTGGTGAAAAAGACATGCTGGAACTGCGGCGGGCTGATCTCGGCCAGCACCTCGGCCAGCTCGATGGCCGGCGTGGTGGCGGTCTGGAAGAAGGCGTTGTAGAAGGGCAGCTCCTTCATCTGCGCGGCGGCGGCGTCGATCAGGCTTTGCTGGCCGTAGCCCACGTTGACGCACCAAAGGCCGCTCATGGCGTCGAGGATCTTGTGGCCCTCGCTGTCCCAGAGATAGATGTTCTCGGCGCGGGTGATGATGCGCGCGCCCTTGCGCGCCAGGCCCTGGAAATCGGTGAAGGGGTGGAGGAAATGCCGGCTGTCGGCGGCCTGCCAGTCTTGGGTGGAGCGGTTGGGAGTGGCTTGAGGGGCGACGGTGGTGATGGCGTTCATGATGTAGATCCTTGGCTCAGTTCAGCGATGCGATGGCTCTCACACATGGAGCAGCAGATGCTCCCGCTCCCAGGGTGAGATCACCTTCATGAACTCGGCGTACTCGATCTCCTTGATCTCGGAATACACCGTGACGAAGGATTCGCCCAGCACCGCGGCCAGCTCCTTCTCGGCCCGCAGCAGATTGAGCGCCTCACCGAGGCTGCGCGGCAGCTGGAAGTCGCCGAGGTAGGCGTCGCCCTTGCACTCGGGCGTGGGCTCGATGCGGTTCTTGATGCCCAGATAGCCGCAGGCCAGGGTGGCGGCCAGGGCCACATAGGGGTTGGCATCGGCGCCGATCACGCGGTTCTCGATGCGGCGCGCCGCCGGCTCGGCCAGGGGCGAGCGTATGCCCACGGTGCGGTTGTCCGTGCCCCACTGGATGTTGATCGGCGCAGCGGTGTGGCGGGCCAGGCGGCGGTAGCTGTTCACGTAGGGCGCGAACAAGGCCATGGCCGCCGGGATGTACTTCTGCAGGCCGCCGATGTACCAGTAGAACTCGGGGCTGGGCGAGCCGTCCTCGTTGCTGAAGAGGTTGCGGCCGGTGGCCTGGTTCACCACGCTTTGGTGGATGTGCATGGCGCTTCCGGGCTCGCCGGCGATGGGCTTGGCCATGAAGGTTGCGAACATGTCGTGGCGCAGCGCCGCTTCGCGCACCGTGCGTTTGAAGAAAAACACTTCGTCGGCAAGGCCCATGGGATGGGCATGGAAGAAGTTGATTTCCATCTGCCCGGCGCCCACCTCGTGGATCAAGGTGTCGACATTGAGCTCCATTTTTTCGCAGTACTCGTAGACGTCCTCGAACAGCGGGTCGAACTCGTTGACCGCGTCGATCGAGTAGGCCTGGCGCGAGGTCTCGGCCCGGCCCGAGCGGCCGATGGGCGGCTTGAGCGGCATGTCCGGGTCGCTGTTGCGTGCGACCAGGTAGAACTCCAGTTCGGGCGCCACCACCGGCTCCCAGCCCTCGGCCGCAAACAGGCCGCAGACGCGGCGCAGCACCGAGCGCGGCGCAAAGGGCACCAGCTGGCCATCGCGGTCAAAGCAGTCGTGGATGATTTGCGCCGTCGGGTCAATGGCCCAGGGCACCAGTCGCGCCGTTGTCGGGTCGGCGCGCAAATGCATGTCGCGGTCGTTGGGGCTGATGACGTCGTAGTACGGGCCTTCTTCCGGGAATTCGCCCGTCACGCCCATGGCCACCACCGCCTCGGGCAGGCGCATGCCGCGGTCTTCGGTGAACTTTTCGCGCGGCAGGATTTTTCCGCGGGCGACACCGGTCAGATCGGGCACCAGGCACTCGATCTCGGTCACACGTTGCGCCTTGAGCCAGGTCTCCAGCTCGCTGAATGTGAAATTGCTGCGATCAACCATCTTGAATCTCCGTGGGTCTTGAGCCCCCGGCGGCCGCGGCTGCGGCCCCGGTGCCGGGGCATGGGGTCTTGGGAGTTCAGGCGATGGGACCTAGGTCTCGGGGTCGCGCAGCGAGTCGTGGCGGGGCTGGTGGATCTGGTCGCGGTAATCGCGGCAGGCCTGGCCAAAGGCCTGCAGCAAGGCCATGGAATGCGGGTTGTGCGCGGCCTGCCACTCGGGGTGCCACTGCACGCAGAGCGAGAAGCCGGGCGCCTCGGCCATGCTGAAGGCTTCGATCAAGCCATCGGGCGCCAGCGCCTCGATGCGCAAGCCCGGTGCCAGGCGTTTGACGCCCTGGCCGTGCAGCGAATTCACACGGATGCGATCCTGGCCCAGCAAGGCCTGCAAGCGGCCGCCGGGCTGGATGGCGATCTCGTGCTGGTCGGCGTAGGCGATCTCGGGCGGCTGGCCTTCGGGCGCACGGTGGTCGTGCAAGCCCGGTTGCTCTTGCACGGCCTGGTGCAGGCTGCCGCCCAGGGCCACATTGGCCTCCTGAAAGCCGCGGCAGATCGCGAACAAGGGCATGCCGCGCGCCAAGGCCTTGGGGATCAGGGGCAGGGTCCAGGCATCGCGATCCGGGTCCAGGGGCAGGGCGGGGTTGTGCACCGCCTCGTCGAAATGGCTGGGGTGCACATTCGAGGGTGAGCCGGTCAGCAGCACGCCATCGGCCTGGTCCAGCAAGGCATCGAGGTCTTGCGGCTCGATCGGCGGCACGATCAGGGGCAGGCAGCCGGCCAGGCGGACCGCGTCGACATACTTCTTGCCGGCGATGTGGTTGGGGTAGTCGCCCACCATGCGCTGGCAGGCGGGCACCAGGACCACGGGCTTGCGTGGCGGGGCTTGCGGTGCTTCCGGTACATCCGCTCGGGGCTTCTTGACCTGTGTCACAGCAGATCCTTCAGTCGGTAGTACGCCATGCCCAGCACCAGGGCCGGCATGCGCATCAGTGTGCCACCGGGGAAGGGCCGGTGGCGCAATGTGGCGAAACAGTCAAAGCGGCTGGCGTCGCCAGCGATGGCCTCGGCCACCAGCTGGCCCGCCAGCCCGGTCAGGGCCAGGCCATGGCCGGAGAAACCCTGCAAGTAATAGATATTCTGAGCGGTGCCCAGGCGGCCGAAATCGGGGGCGCGGTTCATGCTGATGTCCACAAAACCACCCCATGCATAGTCCATGCCAATATTGGCCAGCTGCGGAAAGGTGGCGTGCATGCGCGCGGCCATGCTGGCCTTGAGATCGCGCGGCGTGCGGGTGCTGTAGCTGACTCGGCCGCCGTAGAGCAGGCGCTGGTCGGCCGTGGGCCGGAAATAGTCGAGCACGAAATTGCTGTCGCAGACGGCGCTGCGCGAGGGGATCAGGGCGCTCAAGCGCTCGGCCTCGATGGGCACGCTGCAGCCGATGTAGGTGCCGACCGGCATGATGCGCTGCCTCAGCTGGGGTGCCAGCTGAGGCGCCAGTTCGGGCAGGTAGACATTGCCGGCCAGCAGGGCAAACCGGGCCCGCAACTGGCCCTGGCTGCTGCGCAGCGTGAGCGCCGCTTGGGCGTGCCTGCCCTGTTCCAGTGCCAGGGCCGGGCTGTGCTCGAACAGCTGCACCGGGGCGGTGCCTAGGCGGCGCGCGGGTTCACTCAGCAACTGGGCCAGGCCGCGGCAGTACTTGAGCGGATGCAGATGCCCCGAGGCCGGGTCGTGCACACCAGCTTGGTAGCGCGGGCTGGCGATCCAGTGGGGCAGCTCGTTCTTGGGAATCCAGCGCTGCGGGTAGCCATAGCGCTCGGCCATGCGCTGCTGCCAGGCTTGCAGGTCGACGGCTTTGCGCGTGCTGGTGGCCACGCTCAAGAACCCGTCCTGCCATTCGCAGGAGATGCCGTAGCGCTGGCTGCGCTGACGGATCATCTCGACGGCTTCCAGGCTCATGGCCCAGATGCGGCGCGCCTCCGCGAGGCCCAGCTGGCCCTCGATCTCGGCCATGTCGCAAGCCAAGCCCGCCAGGGCCTGGCCGCCATTGCGGCCGGAGGCGCCGCCGCCGATTTCGCCCGCCTCCAACAGCGCGACGCTGAAGCCGCGCTCGCTCAGCGCCAGGGCGGCCGACAGGCCCGCCAGGCCACCGCCGACGATGGCCACATCGGCCTCCACCGTGCCTTGCAGCGCCGCAAAGCCGGGGCCTTGCGGCGCGGTGGCCGCGTAGTAGCTGTCACGCGCGAGTTGGCGGTCGATCTGCAGCAGAGGCATGCACGCGTTGGCTGGTTGCGGATTCAGGCGGCGCGTTGCAAGGCGCCGCGCACGGTGTCGATCAGGCGATCGATGTGGTGCTTCTCGATGATCAGCGGCGGGCTGAAGGCAATGGTGTCGCCGGTGGTGCGGACCAGGACACCTTGCTCCCAGCAATCGAGGAAAACCGAAAACGCCCGCTTGGCCGGCTCGCCCGGCAGCGGCGCCAACTCGACGCCGCCGACCAGGCCCATGTTCCGGATGTCGATCACATGGGGCGCGCCCTTGAGCGAATGCAGGGCTTCGGCGAAGTAGGTCTGCATCTCGCCAGCGCGGGTCAGCAGGCCGTCTTCGGCGTACGTGTCCAGCGTGCCCAGGGCCGCCGCGCAGGCCAGGGGATGGGCCGAGTAGGTGTAGCCGTGGAAGAACTCGATCAGGTGCTCGGGGCCCTGCATGAAGGTGTCGTAGATGGACTGCTTGGCGAACACCGCGCCCATGGGCACGGCGCCATTGGTCAGGCCCTTGGCCACCGTCATCAGGTCGGGCGTGACGCCAAAGGTCTGGGCGCCAAAGGGCTGGCCGGTGCGGCCGAAGCCGGTGATGACCTCGTCGAAGATCAGGAGGATGCCGTGCTTGTCGCAGATCTCGCGCAGGCGTTGCAGATAGCCTTGGGGTGGGATCAGCACGCCGGTGGAGCCGGCAATCGGCTCGACGATGACGGCCGCGATGGTGCTGGCGTCATGCAGGGCGACCAGGCGCTCCAGATCGTCCGCCAGCTCGGCGCCGTGCACGGGCTGGCCCATGGTGTAGGCATTGCGCGCCGGGTCGTGGGTGTGGCGCAGATGGTCCACGCCGCTCAGCAGGGTGCCGAACATCTTGCGGTTGGCCACCATGCCGCCCACCGAGATGCCGCCGAAGTTCACGCCGTGGTAGCCGCGCTCGCGGCCGATCAAGCGGGTGCGCGAGCCTTCACCGCGCACGCGGTGGTAGGCCAGGGCCATCTTCAGCGCGGTCTCCACTGATTCGGAGCCCGAGTTGGTGAAGAAGGCCTTGTTCAGGCCGGCCGGCGTCAGCTCGACCAAGCGCTCGGCCAGCTCGAAAGCCTTGGGGTGGGCCATCTGGAAGGGCGGGGCGAAATCGAGCTCGGCCGCCTGTTTCTGGATCGCCTCGACGATGCGCGGCCGGTTGTGGCCGGCGTTGACGCACCAGAGCCCGGCGATGCCGTCCAAAATCTGGCGGCCCTTGTCATCGGTGAAATACATGCCGTCGGCGCGTGTCAGCAAGCGCGGCGACTTCTTGAACTGCCGGTTGGCCGTGAACGGCATCCAGTAGGCGTCCAGCTTGGCATCGGAACTTTGGCTCATGACGGGCTCTCCTCAATCAGCAATTGAGGGTCAGTCTAGAGAGCCTTGCGCGCAATGTGCGAGCGCATTCGCCCCGGTGCTTACCCGAGGTTCTGCATGTTTGTGCCATCATTCATCGAATGATTCGCACAAAATTCGAACAATGAGTTCAGAAGTGACTTTGGATGCGATTGATCGCAACATCCTGGCGGCGCTGCAGCGCGACGGCCGCCTCAGCAATGT
>JAIXSD010000604.1 GCA_027484885.1 Rubrivivax sp. | reverse complement strand
TCGGTGGCGCTGAGCAGGCCTTCGACATCCTGCGCCAGCTCCAGCGCCCGCAGCGTGTCGCGCTGGCGCAAGGCCCAGGCCAGCAGCAGGCGCTCTTGCAAGGTGTCCAGCACGGCGCCCTGGGCCAGGGTCTGTTCCAGGGCGGCAACAGCAGCGTCAGTGGCGAAGAATTCCATGGTGTGACGCTGCGTTCGATTGCAAGAAGTCAGTAGCCTTGGCCGCGATCCACCAGGTGGGCCAGGGGCTGGCCCGCACGCAACGCGGCCAGATTGGCCCTCACCTGAGGTACAGCGCTGCGCGGATCGGTCTGCGCTGCGCAATGCGGCAGCACGGTCACCTGCGGATGGCGCCAAAACGCGTGATCGGGCGGCAGAGGCTCTTGCTGAAACACATCGAGCACAGCATGGCGCAGCTGGCCGCGATCCAGCGCCGCACGCAGCGCGGCTTCATCGACATGGGCGCCGCGCGCCAGGTTCACGAGGCAAGCGCCCGGGCGCATCTGGGCCAAACGCTCGGCCGAGAAGAAGCCGCGGGTCTGCGGCGTCAGCGGCAAGAGATTGACGACGATATCGGCCGCAGACAGGGCCGAGGCCAGGCCGCCCTCGGCCACCTCGCCGTGCCAGCCGCGCACACCGGGCAGCTCGCGAAGGCTGCGGCTCCAGCCATGCACGGCATAGCCGAGGCCGGCCAGCGCCTGGGCCGTGCGCCCACCCAGCTCGCCCAGGCCCAGGACCAGCACCGCACATTCCGACGCGCGCAGCTGCGGCGGCGCCTGCCACAGCGCCTGGCGCTGCTGCGCCTGCAACTCAAAAAAACGCCGGTGCAGCGACAGCACCGCCCACAGCGCGGTGTGCACCATGGCCTCGTTCATGGCCGGGTCCACCATGCGAGCCAGCGGCACGCCGGGTGGCAGGGTCGGGTCTTGCAGCAAGCGATCCACACCGGCCCAGAGCGACTGGATCAAGCGCAAATTCGGCAGCCCGTTCAAGGCCCCCGGCTCGGGGTTGGCCACCACGGCCAGTTCCACCGCCGCCGCCTCGGCCGCATCGCGCGGCGGCCGCAGCAACCACTGCTCCTCGGGCATGGCCTCGCGCAAGAGCTGCGCCCAGCGCTCACCCTCGGCGGCCGTCCAACGCCCGCTCAGCAAGACGGTCATTGATCCCAACCCTCAGGAGGCAGCGCACGCACGCAGGACGGCAACACCCAGATCCCCGTCGCGTCAGGCAAGCATCGGCCGCTTCTTTGCACGTCGTTCACCCCACATCACCTCGAGACACCGCATGAGGTTCAAGCCTAACGCGTTCACGCAGGCCCGATGCAATTTCGAGCGGCACTGTCGCGCGCCTGCCCGTGCAGCATTTCGCGGGAGAGAAGTCCAGTTGCAACAGCGGCCACACAGCGTCTTCCACCCGCATGCATCGCCGGAGAAATGTAGTTTTGTTTCAAAGCCAGCAACAAAACAACCATACCCCCACGATTGAACGATTCGTTTTATCAATTTTTAAGATTGATCGGAGTTGGCGATATGTAGCGTAACTACATTCTCAACACGCAGGAACAGGTATGAAGCTGGCCGTACAACGTCGCCTCCATCGCATCGGGCGCCGCTGCGCCGCACTGTGCATTCTCGGCGTCGCGCTCGGCGCCAACGCACAACCCGGCAGCGGCGACATGCTCGGCGCCCAGGTATCCGCCGATGGCAGCAGCGTGACCTTTCGCGTGTTCTCGGCCCACGCCACCCAGATTCAACTGGCACTGTTCAAGCGCGCCTACGGCGAAGAGGCCCGCCTGACCGAGACGCTCAGCCGCGTGGGCGCCAACGGGCTGTGGCAGCTGAGCCTGCCCACGAGTCGCCTGCGCAGCCTGGGCTTCGATATCGATCCGCGCAACCCGGACAAGCTCTTCACGGACGTCTTCTATGGCTACCGCGCCTGGGGCCCCAACTGGCCTGTGGCCCCCGGCTGGACGCCAGGCTCAAGCGCAGGCTTTCTCGCCGATGTGGACCGCCAAGGCCACCGCTTCAACCCCAACAAGCTGCTGCTCGATCCCTATGCCCTGGAGATCAGCCACGATCACCTGAGCGATCAAACCCCCACGCCCATCGTGGACGCCAGGCTGTATGCCTCGGGCGGCGCCGCAGCGGCAGGGCTGCCACCGGATCGACAACGCGACACCGCCATCTTTGCACCCAAGGGCGTGGTGGCCATGCCCTACGGCGCCGGCTTTGCGAGCTTGAACCACGGCATGCGCCCCGCAGGGCACATCAAGGACGACATCATCCTGGAGGCCCATGTCCGGGGCCTGAGCATGGCGGACAGCAGCCTTGGCGCCTGCCGCGGCACCTATGCCGGGGCTGTCAGCAAGATTCCGTATCTGAAGCAACTGGGCATCACGGCCATCGAGTTCCTGCCCACGCACGAAACCGAGAACGAGGCCAACGACCTCAACGATCCGGGCACGCAACGCTCCTCCACCGGCACCGCGGGCGACAACTACTGGGGCTATATGAGCACCAGTTTCTTCGCGATGGACCGCCGCTATGCCTGCGACAAGCGCATCGGCGGCCCGACGCGAGAGTTCGCCCAGATGGTGCGCGCCTTCCACGACGCAGGGATCAAGGTGTTCACCGACGTGGTCTACAACCACACCAGCGAGGGCGGCACCTGGAGCCCGCAAGACAGCAGCAAGGCCAGCATCTGGAGCTACCGCGGCCTCGACAACGCCAGCTACTACCTGTTGACCCGTCAGCCCGGCGCTGCCACGGATCTTCAAAGCTACTACGACATCACGGGCACCGGAAACACCCTCAACACACGCCACCCACGGGTGCAGCAGCTGATCGTTGACTCCCTGCTCTACCAGCGGCAGCGCCTGGGGGTGGATGGCTTCCGATTCGACCTGGGTATCGCCCTCGGCAACAGCTACGACAACCAAACCAACCCGCAAGACCCGCAGCGCTTCTACTTCAATCGCAGCGACGCCAACACAGCCTGGGCGCGGGTCACGGCCAGCCTGCCCGGCGTCTTCATGTCGAGTGAACCCTGGGGACTGGCACCCGCGGGCCAAGGCTATCAACTGGGGCAGATGCCGGCAGGCGTGTCGGAATGGAACGGCGGCTTCCGCGATGTGATCCGTCGTGCGCAGAACCGCTACGGCGTGCGAGACAGCGACGCCACACGCGCCGCGATCGCCACCCGCATTGCCGGCTCGCAAGACCTGTACGGTGACCCCGGCGATGGGCGCAACAAGCCGTGGTACGCCATCAATTTCCTCGATGTACACGACGGCTTCACCCTGAAGGACCTGTACAGCTGCCAGGGCAAAAACAACCAGCAAGCTTGGCCGCTCGGCCCCTCCGACGGCGGCACGGACGATGAAGACAGCTGGGACGCCGGCGGCAGCACCGCCTTGCAGCGCCAGCAAGCCCGCACCGGTTTTGCCTTGCTGATGCTCTCGGCCGGCGTGCCCATCTTCCAGGCTGGAGATGAAAACCTGCGCAGCCTGAACTGCAACAACAACCCCTACAACCTGGACTCCAGCGGCAACTGGCTGCGCGACCCCAGCAGCGTCGAACAGATCCAGTTCCAAACCTTCGTCAAGAAGATGATCCAGTTCCGCAAGTCACAAGCAGCGCTGCGGCCGCTCGATTTCTTCTCCAGTGTCGATCGCAACGGCAACTACATGGCGGCACTGGACTGGTTCGGCGCGGACAAGCAGTACCGCACCACCTCGTCCGACAACCGCTTCTGGCAGGCCAGTGCCGCCGCACCCGATGCCCAAGGGCACAACCGCACCCTGGCTTGGCGCTACGACGGCAGCGAGCTGGGTGGCGACACCGTGCTGGTTCTCTACAACGCCGAGCCCTATCCGCGCAGCTTCACCCTGCCATGGACGGGCCCTCGGCTTACCACCTGGTGCCGGGTCACCGACACCGCCAGCTGGGCTGAAGGCCCAGCGCAAGTGGATCTTGCCGCCAGCCAGTGCGTGGGCGGCGAGAACACCAGCTACAGCGTTCACGGACGCTCACTGGTGATCTTGCTGGCACGCTGATCTTCCTGAGCTGCGGCCGGCGCTTTCTTGTCTCCCCAACTTCAAGGGAATCCCACAATGATCAAAAAACTCCTGACGCTGACGGCGCTCGCCGCGGCATTGCCCACCTGGGCCACAACAGGAACCTGGGCCAGCTTCGTCGGCATCGATGCCGATGGCGCCGGTTCCGCAGCCACGCAGTGGTACGACTCGGGCGCCTTCCAGGCCAATGAGCTGACCGATTTCGCCAACGCCAACCTGGGCAGCTTCGCCCAAGGCTCCAGCGCCTGGCTGTCTGCGGGTGACCTGTTCACCTTCAAGAACAACGGCGGCAATGTCACGGGTGCCACGATGTACTGGCGTGTCGACAACGGCGCGTACACCGCGGTTCAGCTGAACTGGAACAGCAATGCGCCGCTGCAGATTCCAAGCACCACGGCCACCGTCGGCGGCAACGGGGACCAGAGCTGGAACAACACCAGCATCAACGCCGACTTCCTGCAAGGCCTCGCCGCTGGCAACCACCAGCTGCAGGTCTACTTCATGGGCAGCTCGAACCAGGGTGACATTTTTGCCGGCAGCGAAGCAACGCCGATGAGCGCCAACTTCACGGTCACCACGCCCGTGCCCGAACCCGCCAGCATGAGCCTCATGCTGGGCGGTTTGGCCCTGCTGGGCCACTGGTCGCG
>JAIXSD010000167.1 GCA_027484885.1 Rubrivivax sp. | reverse complement strand
GGCCATGGGTGAGCTGTTCGCCAGCTTCGGCCTGGCCATGCTGACCGGCGTGCTCTGCATCTATGTGGTGCTGGTGCTGCTGTTCAAGGACTTTGTGCAGCCGGTGACGATTCTGGCCGCGCTGGTGCTGTCGATCCCGGGTGCCTTCCTGGCGCTGTATGTGACGCACACGGCGCTGTCCATGCCGTCCATGATCGGCCTGATCATGTTGATGGGCATTGCCACCAAGAACTCCATCCTGCTGGTGGACTATGTGGTGATCGCCCGGCGCGACCATGGCATGCCGCGTTTCGAAGCCATCCTCGATGCCTGCCACAAGCGCGCCCGCCCCATCATCATGACCACCATCGCCATGGGTGCGGGCATGCTGCCCATCGCGATTGGCCTCGGGGTCGACCCGAGTTTCCGCGCGCCCATGGCCATCGTCGTGATCGGCGGGCTGATCACTTCCACCTTCCTGAGCCTGCTGGTGATTCCGGTGGTGTTCAGCTATGTGGATGATTTGATCCAGCTCTGCGGGCGCCTGCTGTGGCGCAAGCCGCGCGCCAACGCTGCCGCAACGATCGACCCGGCTTGAGTTTTTGACCTGCAACCCCAGCTGAACTGCCATGTGCATCGAACCTGCCTCCGAAGCCTTGTTGCCTGATGCAGCGCGCCGCCGCCTGAGCCTGGGGCTCGGTCTGGGGGCGGTCCTGGCGCTCGGCGCCCTGGCGGGCTGCAAGCCCGAGACGGCAGAGTCGGCCGCCGGCCTGGGCGAGGCGAGGGCAGCCGCGCCGCCGGCGAGCGCGCCTGAGTTTGCCGAGGTCAGCGTGCCCCGCCGCCTGTTCCAGGCGCGCGATCTGGACTGGCAGGACCTGGGCCGCCAGCGCCCGGTGCCGGTGCGGCTGTATTTGCCGGCCGAGGATTCGGCCCTCGGCCTGCCCTTGCTGCTCTTCTCGCACGGCCTGGGCGGTTCTCGGCGGGGCTACAGCTATCTGGGTGCCTACCTGGCCTCGCAGGGCATGGCCAGCCTCCATGTCCAGCATGTGGGCAGCGACCGCGGCTTGTGGACCGGCAATCCTTTCAGCCTGGTCGGCCGCTTGCAGGACGCAGCCAAGGAAAGCGAGGCCTTGAACCGCGTGGCCGATGTGCGCTTTGCCCTGGACCAGCTGCTGGCCAGCGAGTTTGGCGAGCGCATCGATGCGCAGCGCATTGCTGCGGCCGGCCACTCCTACGGCGCCAACACCACCATGCTGCTGGCCGGCGCGCGGGTGCAGCGCCAGGGTCAGGTCTTGCCCTTGCTGGAGCCGCGCATCAAGGCCGCCATCCTGATCTCGGCGCCACCGTTCTACGGCGAGCGTGATCTGGCGCCCATCCTGCAGGACGTGCGCATCCCCAGCCTGCACATCACCGCCACCCAGGATGTGATCCAGGTGCCGGGCTATTACTCGGCCGCCGAGGACCGCATCAAGGTGTTTGAGGCCATGGGCGGCCCGAGCAAGGCCCTGGCCGTGTTCGAAGGCGGTTCGCACAGCATCTTCACCGACCGCGCCGGCACCGGCGGCGTCAGCCTCAACCCCAAGGTCAAGGTGGCCACGCGCGAGCTGGCACTGGCCTTTTTGCAGCAGCAGATCGCTGTGCCCGCTCTGACACCAGCGGCCGATGCCTTGCAACACTGGCGCGAGCGTTACGGTCCGCTGCTGCAGCGCTGGGAGGCGCCGGCGCGGGTGGTCTGATCCGTCCTCAGCCCGGCAGGCTGCCGCCGGCCACCCGGTCCATGGCCTGCTGGCCTTGCTCGAAGCTGCCGGTGTTCAGCACCTGGCGCAGCTGCTGTGCGCGGTTGCCGCGCAGCAGGGCGACCTGACGGCCCTCGCGCAGCACTTCCAGGCTGCCGTCCTTGCGCTCGCGGTGGCTGTAGCCCAGGTCGAAGGGCCGGGCCGGGGCGGGGCTGAAATCCTCATCGCCGGCGGTGTCGGTCGGGCGCGGCTCGCTCACGGCTTCTTGCCCCGCACGCCGGCCTTGCCCTCGAACTTGCGCCAGTACTGGAACTCGTCCTCGTGGACCTCGATGTCCAGCTCGGCCACGCGTTGCTGCATGCGCTCTTGCACATCGGCCACCGCCTGGTTGTAGATCAGCGGGCCGATCTCTTCGAGGAAAAAGCCCAGCAGGCCGCCGGCGGCGATATTGCCGATGGGCTCGTCCATGTTCTGCTCGAAGTAGCGTTCGATCGAACGAATCGCTTGCTCGCGCGCGGCTTTGGGGATTTCGATGCTCATCGCGGGTCGTCTTCTTTTTTATGACTCAATGGCCCGCGATTTGACCACCGCGTAGCGCGCCAGGGTGGCGGCGCGGGCCTCGTCGTGGCGCACGATGGGCGTCGGGTAGTCGCGGCCCAGCACCAGGCGGCAGGCTTCCAGCTCCAGCGGTTTGGCCAGCCAGGGCGCGTGGACCAGCTTCGGCGGCAGCTTGGCCAGCTGGGGCAGGTAGCGCTTGATGAACTTGCCCTCGGGGTCGAACTTCTCGCTCTGCGTGACCGGGTTGAAGATGCGGAAGTAAGGCTGGGCATCGCAGCCGCTGGACGAGGCCCATTGCCAGCCGCCGTTGTTGGCGGCGAGGTCGAAGTCCAGCAGTTTTTCGGCGAAATAGGCCTCGCCGCGTCGCCAATCGATCCCCAGGTCCTTGATCAAAAAGCAGGCTGTCACCATGCGCAGGCGGTTGTGCATGTATCCGCTTTGGTTGAGTTGCAGCATGGCGGCGTCGACCAGGGGGTAGCCAGTGCGCCCCTCGCACCAGGCCTTGAACAGGTGATCGGCCGCCGGGCCGGTCTCCCAGGTGATGGCGTCGTACTCGGGCCGGAAGGCCCGCACCATGGCATGCGGGTGGTGGTGCATGACCTGGTGATAGAAATCGCGCCAGATCAGCTCGGAGAGCCAGACCTCGGCGCCACGGTCGCCGCCCTGGGCGCGCTGCCAGGCCTCGCGCGCCAGGCGCCGGATCGAGATGGTGCCGAAGCGCAGGTGCAGGCTCAGATAGCTGGGGCCCTTGACCGCGGGGAAGTTGCGCGTGGCCTCGTACTGGTCCATGCGGTCCAGAAACTCCGCGAACAAGGCCTCGGCGCCCGAGGCGCCCGCGCCCAGATGCGGGCTCAGGTCGGTGGGATCGAAGCCGATTTCGGCCAGGCTGGGCACGCCGCGGGCCAGGGCTGTGGGCGCCAGGGCTGCTGCGTGGCGAGCCACCGGGTAGCTGCTCAGGTAGAAATCGTTGATCTGGCGCAGCCAGGCGTTTTTGTAGGGCGTGAACACGCCGTAGGGTTTGCCGGCGCCGGTCAGCACCTCGCTGCGCTCGAACACCACATGGTCTTTGAACGTGCGCAGTTGGCAGCTGAAGCTGGCCAGGGCCTCGGCCACCTGGGCGTCGCGGGCCAGAGCGGCGGGCTCGTCGTCGTGGTTGCAGAACACGGCCTGCACCGCCAATTCGGCCGCCAGTCGAGGGACCTCCTCGGCCGCCCGGCCATGGCGCACGATCAGGCCGCCGCCGGGGCAGAGCGCGCGCAGGCTGGCGTCCAGCTCGACCAGGCTGCGCAGGATGAAATCGACCCGGCGGTCGCTGCGGGGCAGGGCGTCGAGGATGTCGCGGTCCAGCACGAACACGCAGAACACCTGGCTTGCGGCCCGCAAGGCCCGGTACAGGGCGGCCTGGTCGTCCACACGCAGGTCGCGGCGGAACCAGACCAGGGCGCGCGGCACGCTGCCGGCGGGGGCGGGAGTTTGATCGGGGGCATTTATTGGGCGCGTCATCCCGATAGTGTCGCCCGCGAATAAAATGCTTGCATGCCTCAAGATCGGATCGTCCTCGCCAACCAGTTCCTGATCGCCATGCCGGGCATGGCCGACGAGGCCTTCGCCGGCAGCGTGATCTACCTCTGTGAACACAATGAAAAAGGGGCGCTGGGCCTGGTCATCAACAAGCCCATCTCCCTGACCCTGGGCAGCCTGTTCGAGAAAGTCGAGCTGAGCCCGCCCAGCGAGGCGCTGGCCGCCACCGCCGTCTACTACGGCGGCCCGGTGCAGACCGAGCGCGGTTTTGTGCTGCACGAGCCGCTGGACGCCGAAGGCAAGCACTACAACGCCACCCTGGCCGTGCCGGGCGGCCTGGAAATGACCACCAGCCGCGATGTGCTGGAGGCCTTGTCCAACGGGGCCGGCCCGCGCCGCGTCCTGGTCACCCTGGGCTACAGCGGCTGGGCCGCCGGCCAGCTGGAAGAAGAAATCGGCCGCAACGGCTGGCTGACGGTGGACGCCGAACCCGACATCATCTTCGACACCCCGGTGGAGCAGCGCTACGAGCGCGCGCTCGGCCTGCTGGGTGTGGACCCGCGCATGCTGAGCCAAGAGGCCGGCCACGCATGACCGCGCCGACCCCAGCGACCCCCATCCCCGCACCGGCTGCCGCTGCCGTGCAGACGGCCCTGGCCTTTGATTACGGCAGCCGCCGCGTTGGCGTGGCCCATGGCAGCCGCTTCACCGGCCAGGCCGAGCCGCTGCGCCACATCGCGGTCGAGGGCGAGGCACGCATGCAGGCCATCGAAAAGCTGGTGCGCGAGTGGCAGCCCCAGGCCCTGGTCATCGGCGTGCCCTTCCACCCCGATGGCGCCGAACACGAGATCACCGCCCGCGCGCGCAAATTTGGCCGCCAACTCAAGAGCCGGCTGCGCCTGCCCGTCTTCGAGGTGGACGAGCGCTACACCAGCGTCGAGGCCGAGAGCCAGGGCGCGCGCGATGTCGATTCGGCCGCGGCCGCCCTGATTCTTGAACAGTTTTTCAGAGAGAACACATGAGCACTTTGCTACTGGATGCCGAGGCGATCTATGCCGATCTGCTGCGCGGCGTGCAAAAACTCTGGCAGCCCGAGGCGGCGCTGGTGGGCATCTGGTCGGGCGGCGCCTGGCTGGCCGAGCGGCTGCAGCGCGATCTGGGCCTGGCCGGGCAGGCCGGCGTGATCTCCAGCTCCCTGCACCGCGATGACTTTGGCTCCAAAGGCATGTCGGCCAAGGCTGACCACACCAAGCTGCCTTTCGAGGTGGAGGGCCGCCACATCGTCCTGATCGACGATGTGCTCTACACCGGCCGCACCACGCGCGCCGTGATCAACGAGCTCTTCGATTTCGGTCGCCCGGCCAGCGTCACCCTGGCGGTGCTGGTGGACCGCGGCGGGCGCCAGCTGCCCATCGAGCCGGCCTTCTCGGCCGCGCGCGTGCACCTGCCGGCCGAACAGCGCCTGCGCCTGGCCAAGAGCGAGGACGGTCGTTTCAGTTTTGATGTCAAGGAAGGCTGAACGCCATGCTCTCCAAACGCAATCCCCAGCTGAACAAGCACGGTGAGCTGGTTCACCTCTTGTCCATCGAAGGCCTGCCCCAGGCCATCATTCACCAGATCCTGGACACGGCCGGCACCTTCCTCTCGGTCAACGACCGTGAGGTCAAGAAGGTGCCACTGCTGCGCGGCAAGTCGGTGTTCAATCTGTTCTTCGAGAACAGCACCCGCACCCGCACCACCTTCGAGATCGCGGCCAAGCGCCTCTCGGCCGATGTGCTGAACCTGGACATCGCGCGCAGCTCCACCGCCAAGGGTGAGACCCTGCTGGACACGGTGGCCAATCTGAGCGCGATGCACGCCGACATGTTCGTGGTGCGCCACAGCGAATCGGGCGCACCCTACCTGATCGCCCAGCACTGCGCGCCCCATGTGCATGTGGTGAACGCGGGTGATGGCCGCCACGCCCACCCGACCCAGGGCCTGCTCGATATGTACACGATCAGGCACTACAAAAAGGACTTCCGCAACCTGACCGTGGCCATCGTCGGCGACATCGTGCATTCGCGCGTGGCCCGCTCCGACATCCATGCGCTCAACATCCTGGGCGTGCCCGAGATCCGCGCGGTCGGTCCCAAGACCCTGGTGCCGGGCGACCTCAAGGACATGGGCGTGCGCGTCTGCCACGACATGGCCGAGGGCGTGCGCGATGCCGATGTCATCATCATGCTGCGCCTGCAGAACGAGCGCATGAGCGGCGCCATGCTGCCCAGCGCCGGCGAGTTCTTCAAGAACTTCGGCCTGACGCCTGAGAAGCTGGCCCTGGCCAAGCCCGATGCCATCGTCATGCACCCAGGCCCCATCAACCGGGGCGTGGAAATTGCCTCCACCGTGGCCGATGGCGCGCAAAGCGTGATCCTGCCGCAGGTGACCTTCGGCATCGCCGTGCGCATGGCCGTGATGTCCATCTTGGCAGGAAACGAAGCATGAAGATTCTTATCAAAGGCGGGCGTTTGATTGACCCGGCCAGCGGCCTGGACCGCATCGGCGACCTGGCCATTGCCAACGGCCGCATCGTCGGCCTCGGCGATGTGGGTGAGTTTTCGGC
>JAIXSD010000546.1 GCA_027484885.1 Rubrivivax sp. | reverse complement strand
TGGGTCCTGGCCCGCGCCCGCCGCGCCGTGGCCAATGCCGATGCCAGCGAGATCCAGCTCTACGGCGATGTGGAAGTGAAGCGTTATGAGGCGCCCAAAGATGGCGCAGCGCCGTCCGAGGCCAAGTTGGACATCCGCGGCGAGTTCCTGCAAGCCTTTGTCAACCGCGAGCAGCTGCGCAGCCACCTGCCGGTGCAGCTGCGCCACGGCGGCACCACGGTGCAGGCCGCCAGTTTTGAATACGACCACCTCAACGCCCGCCTGAGCTTCCAGGGCCGCACCACGGCCAGCCTGGCGGCGCCGGGTGCCCAGAAGAAAGCCAAGGCCACGCCATGAGCCGTCTCGTCTACATCACCGGCGCCTCCAGCGGCATCGGCCAGGCCCTGGCCTTGCAGTACGCGCGCGCCGGCTGGCGCCTGGCCCTGGTGGCGCGGCGCACGACTGAGCTGCAGAGCTGGGCCGAGGCTCAAGGCCTGAAGCCCGCGCAGTACGCCATCTACGGCGCCGATGTCTGCGACATCGAGTCCATCACCGCCGCCGGCCGCGCCTGCATCGCCGCCCAGGGCCTGCCCGATGTGGTGATCGCCAATGCCGGCATCAGTGTCGGCATCGACAGCGCCATCTTTGAGGACCTGGCCGTGATGCAGCGCGTCTACGCCACCAACAACCTCGGCCTGGCCGCCACCTTCCAGCCCTTCATCGCGGCCATGCGCACGCGCGGCAGTGGCCGCCTGGTCGGCGTGGCCAGCGTGGCCGGCATCCGCGGCCTGCCCGGCCATGCGGCCTATTGCTCCAGCAAGGCCGCCGTCATCAGCTACTGCGAGAGCCTGCGCGGTGAATGTCGCCCCTTCGGCGTGCAGGTGGTGACCATCGCCCCGGGCTATATCGACACGCCGCTGACGCGTGAGAACCGCTACAGCATGCCCTTCCTGATGCAGGCCGAGGATTTCGCGGCTCGCGCCTACGCCACCATCGAGGCGGGGGCAAGCTTCCGCGTCATCCCCTGGCAGATGGGCTGGGTGGCGCGCCTGCTGCGCCTGCTGCCTAACAGCCTGTTCGATCGGCTGCTGGCCGGGCGCCCGCGCAAGCATCGCCAGGGCGAGTGAAAGTCAAGCCCACTCAGGTGGGAAACAGTTGCAGCACCGGGACAGGCTGGTAGTTCTGACAGGTCGGGCCCGCCCCGCGCGCGCCTACACTGCGCCGGGGATGCTCTGCCCATCACCTCGCCTCGCGACGGCCGAACTGGCTGGGCGCGATCTGCTGCCAGCCCTTGATGCCTTCGCCGCCGATGAGATTCCTGCTCCTGAGCTTGCTGTCGCTGTCCACCGCCTGCGCCCAGGCCAGCAGCACGGCCCACCCCCAGGCCCTGCGCCTGAGCGAAGACAGCGCGCCGCTGCGCATTGATGGCCATCTGGACGAAGCCCATTGGCAGCGCGCCCCGGTGTATGACCGCTTCATGCAGTTCCAGCCCGAGGACAAGAAGCCGGCGGCCTGGCGCACCACGGTGCAGATCCTGGTCACGCAGGACGCGCTGGTCTTCGGCATCCGCGCCTACGACCCGGCGCCCGATCTGATCCGCGCGCCGCTCAAGCGCCGCGACACGGTGGCACGCGACCAGGATTTCATCTCGGTGGTGCTGGACCCGGTGGGCCTGCGCCGCTCGGCCCAGTTCGCCCGCATCAGCGCCGCCGGCGTGATCGGTGACGGCATGTTCACGGCCGCCGACGATGGCGAGGATTTCGCGCCCGATTTCGAGCTCGAAGCCGCCGCCCAGCGCCTGACCGATGGCTACAGCGTCGAGCTGCGCTGGCCCCTGGCCTCGCTGCGCTACCCCTACAGCGGCGGCCTGCCCTGGCGCCTGATGGTGGTGCGCAACATCCCGCGGCAAGAGGCCAACACGCTCAATGTCAGCGCGCCTTTGACCAAGGACGCCCTGAGCTTCATCGCCGAGCTGCAGCCCATCGAAGGCCTGAGCGATCTGGTCGAGCAGGTGCGCGAGCGCAGTTTTCTGAGCGTTCGCCCCGAGCTGACCCTGCGCCGCCGCGAGGACCAGGCCGAAGGCCGGCCGGACAGCCGCAAGCGCGAATCCAATCTTGGCGGCGAGCTCAAATGGCGCCCGCGCGCCGACTGGGTGATCGATGCCGTGCTCAACCCCGATTTCTCGCAGGTCGAGCTGGACGCCCCCCAGCTCTCGGGCAACACCCGTTTCGCCCTGAGCCTGCCGGAAAAGCGCCCCTTCTTTCTGGAGAGCGCCGATGTGGTGGGCCAGACCAAGGCCGACGAGGAGGGCCAGAACCGCAGCCTGGCCGCCTTCTACTCGCGCGCCATCACCGACCCCGACTGGGGCCTGCGCAGCACCTGGCGCGGCGCCTCGGCCGACGCCACCATGCTGAGCCTGCGCGATGCCGGCGGGGGCCAGGTCTTGCGCCCCCATGCCTACGGCACCGACAGCTTTGTGCAGCCGCGCGACTCGCAGGCCAGCTTCGCGCGCGGCCGCATGCAGATCGATGCGCTGAACCTGGGCCTGCTGGC
>JAIXSD010000394.1 GCA_027484885.1 Rubrivivax sp. | reverse complement strand
GATTTGTCCGGCATAGGCCGAGAGGTCGGCGGCCCAGGCGTTCGCAGGGCCGGCGGCCACGCCGGTGAGGGCTTGCCCGTTCACGAACAGCTGCAGCGGGCCGGTGCCCAGCCATTGCAACGAGCGTGTGTCCAGCGGGATCAGAGCGGTCTGGCTCAGGTAGGCCGGCACCCAGGCGGAGCTCGGGTCCAGGCTCGAGGCATGGCCACTGGCAAAGGACAGGCTGTAGCGCCCCTGCAGCACGCTCGAGCCCGCCTCGCGATCGAGCAAGGCGTACCAGGGGCTGATCCCGACATGGGGCAGGTCCTGGTAGACGAAGTCGATATCGCCATTGCCGCCGCTTCCGCCGATTCCGCCGTGGCTCCAGCCCGGTGCTGCGGCAGCCCAGCTCAAAAGGCCGGGGGCCGGGCCCGGGCCTGCGGCCGGGTTCGCCGCCTCAAAGTCGAGGTTGCTGAAGCTCTGGGCCCACAGCCCGGTGCTGCAGAGCAGCAGGGCAGTCAGGCTCAGGCATTGGCGCAGCTGACGCATGGCGATACCTCCCGGGGTGACGCTGAAGCAAGCAAGTAGACGCTGCATCATGGCACCGAGCGCGGCGACGGCACTACGGAAAGACACCAAGAAAAAAGCGCCCCGGAGGGCGCTGGTGATCGGTGAAAGCCCGGGTGGCGGGCTTTGCACGGCGCGAGCGGTTCAGGCTCAGATGCGGCGCGCCAGTTCCTCGGCCTTGCCGGTGTAGCTGCCCGGGGTCATGGCCAGCAGGCGGGTCTTCTCGGCTTCGGGCAGTTCCAGGCCGGTGATGAACTCGCGGATCGATTCGGCCGTGATGGCCTTGCCGCGGGTCAGTTCCTTCAGGCGCTCGTAGGGGTTGGGCAGGGCGTAGCGGCGCATCACGGTCTGGATGGGCTCGGCCAGCACTTCCCAGGCGCTGTCCAGGTCTTGCGCCAGGGCGGCTTCGTTCAGCTCCAGCTTGTCCAGGCCTTTGAGCAGGGATTCATAGCCCAGCACGGCGTAGCCGATGGCCACGCCCATATTGCGCAGCACGGTGGAGTCGGTCAGGTCACGCTGCCAGCGGCTGATGGGCAGCTTCTGGCTCAGGTGGGTCAGCAAGGCATTGGCCAGGCCGAAGTTGCCCTCGGCGTTTTCGAAGTCGATCGGGTTGACCTTGTGCGGCATGGTCGAAGAACCGATCTCGCCGGCCTTGGTGCGCTGCTTGAAGTAACCCAGCGAGACATAACCCCAGACATCGCGTGACCAGTCGATCAGGATGGTGTTCAGGCGCGTGGTCGCGTCGAACAGCTCGGCCATGTAGTCATGCGGCTCGATCTGGATGGTGTAGGGGTTGAAGGTGAGGCCCAGCTGGCCTTCGATGACGCGCTGGCTGAAGGCTTCCCAGTCAAACTCGGGCCAGGCGCTCAGGTGGGCGTTGTAGTTGCCGACGGCGCCGTTCATCTTGGCCAGCAGCTTGACCTCGGCGATGCGGGTGCGCGCCGTGCGCAGGCGGGCCACGACGTTGGCGATCTCCTTGCCCACGGTGGTGGGGCTGGCGGTCTGGCCGTGGGTGCGGCTGAGCATGGGCGTGGCGGCGGTGGCGTGGGCCATCTCGCCGAGCTTGGCGATGATGCGGTCCACCGTGGGCAGCAGCACGTCCTGGCGCGCGGCCTTGAGCATCAGGCCGTGGCTGGTGTTGTTGATGTCTTCGCTGGTGCAGGCGAAGTGCACGAACTCGCCGGCCGCCTTCAGCTCGGCGCTGGCGTCGAAGCGGGCCTTGAGCCAGTACTCGACCGCCTTGACGTCATGGTTGGTGGTCTTCTCGATGTCCTTGATCGCTTGCGCATCGGCTTCCGAGAAGCGGGCCACCAGGCCGCGCAGCAGGCCGCGGGCGGCTTCGCTCAGGGGCTTGAACTCGGCAAAGCCGGCGTCGGACAGGGCGATGAACCACTCGACTTCGACCTGCACGCGGCGGTGCATCAGGCCGTACTCGGACAGCAGCGGGCGCAGCGGCGCCACGCGTGCGGCGTAGCGGCCATCCAGGGGCGAGAGGGCGCTGATCGAGGAGAGCGAGGCGTTGGACTGGGTGGTCATGGCAGTGGGCGGCTGCGGGCCGCCAGGGCTGATGAGGGGGAGGTGCAGAGGGCGCTGAGCTTCCGGCCGGCCAGACTGCTGCAGCGAAACGCGCTCACCCCTCGTCAAACAAACAAAGAAAGAAGAAGGGCGCGCGCCGCCACCGGCTCAGGAAAAACCCGCAGATTTTAACCGGCGATGACAGGGCGATGAAAACCACGTGCCCGCCGCCCGCGCGGCGCCAAGTCACTGCAGCCGTTCGTGCTTTTGATCTCGTACTTTGACTACAAATTGCACTTTCATCGTGAATAAATACCGGGAAACCACCAGCTATCGAATGTAGTTTTACTTCACTAGCATCGCGCTGCCTGAACCAACCACGCCTGTGGTCCGGTGCAGGGCGCACGGTGCGGGGGCGAGTGAGCGGCCAGATGGCGCGCCCGATGCTCTGCGCGCGACTCTCCTCGAATGCAAGGAAGAACAGACATGGGTATGCACCTGGAATGGGCCCGCGCGGCCCGGTGGCTGGCTCATCAAGCCCGCGGCGTTTGCGTGGGTCTGGCCTGCGTGGTCTTGAGCGCCTGTGGCGGGGGCCAGGCGGAAGAGGCCGGGCCTGCGTCGATGAGCCAGGCCACGGCCGCTGCAACGGCCGCGGCCACCGAGGGGCTGTCCGGCGCTGGCCCACGGGTGATCGACGCCAACACCACGGTGCTGATCCCGGTGCCTGCTGCCCCCGCGGTGCCGCCCAGCAGCCGTGTCAAGGCCGCTGCGGCCCGCGTGGCCACGGAAGCCGGCACCTCGCTGCGCGTGCACTACCGCCGCGCCGATGGCGACACCAGCGGCTGGCAGCTGCACAGCTGGGGCGCGGCGCAAAGCCCGGCCTGGAACGGCGGCTGGAACGCCAGCGGCAGCGATGACTTCGGCGCCATCTACGACGTGCCCCTGGCTGCCGACAGCGGCACCGTCGGTTACCTGCTTCACAAGGGCGATTGGAAGGATTGGGGCGGCAACGACCAGAGCTATGTGCTCAAGCCCGGCGCCAACGAGATCTGGCGCGTCGAGGGCGACAACGTCACCTACACCAGCAACCCGCTGGGCCTGCCTGTGCCGAACTTGCACACCGTGCGCGTGCACTACCAGCGCTTCGATGGTGGTTACAGCAGCTGGGGCCTGCATCTGTGGAACGGCAGCGGCCTCAATGTCGCTGCCCTGCCCGCCGGCCTGCCCATCGACCAATGGGGCGCGCCCGTGGCCTTCAACGCCATGCCCGGCTATGCGGCCGGCGCGGGCGAGATCGTCTTCGACATCCCCGTGCTCAACCCGCGTG
>JAIXSD010000351.1 GCA_027484885.1 Rubrivivax sp. | reverse complement strand
TCGGAGGCGGCCACCAATCTCTACGAGGGCATTGCCGTGCCCAACTTCATGCGCTTTCTGCGCGGCACGCCCTGGCTGCCCCTGGCCTTCCGCCTGCTGGGCTGCAAGATCGGCCGCGGCGTCTACCTGGACACCACCGACATCACCGAGTTCGACTGCGTGCACATCGGCGCCCACAGCGAGCTCAACGCCCTGAGCTGCCCGCAGACCCATCTGTTCGAAGACCGGGTCATGAAGATTGACCATGTGCACATCGGCGAACGCGTCACCATCGGCGCGCGCAGCACGGTGCTCTATGGCGCCAGCGTCGGCGACGGCGCGCGCCTGGGCCCCATGACCCTGGTGATGAAGGGCGAAAACATCCCGGAAGGCTCCGCCTGGAGCGGCTGCCCGGCCGCGCCGCAGGGGGCTTGAGCGAGATGGCCACGCGGGGCGAAGCGGGCGAGCCGTTCCCGGTCTGCCAATTGCCGGCGTGCAAGCCCGCGCCCGATCAGCGCGTGTTCGTGCTGGCGCTGGATACCTCGACCTCAAGCCGCCCCGAGGCCCGCGCCGCCGCCCGCCTGGCGGCCCGCCAGGCTCTGGCCACGCTGCTGGGCCAGCCGCTCGACGCCGTGCAGCTCCACGCCCCACCGGGCCAGCCGCCCCAGGTCCTGGGCCGGCCGGAGATCGGCATTTCCTTCAGCCATGAGGCCGGCATCAGCGTGGTGGCAGTGAACCTCGACGGGCCGGTGGGCGTGGACGTGCTCGGCGCCGAGCCGCCACCCGATTGGGCCGCCGTGGCACGCGACTACCTGGGCCTGCAGGCGGCCATCATGGAGCCTGCTGCGTTTGCCCCGGCCTGGGCGGCGCATGAAGCCGGGCTCAAGCTGCGGGGCCTGGCGCTCACCGAATGGTCGCCCGCATTGCTGCTTGGCCCTGGCCAGGCGCGAAGCTGGGCGCTGGATCTGCCGCCGGGCTGGGCGGGTTCATTGGCCGTGTTCGTGGCCTGATCGCCTTCAGTGGCATCCAAGGCGCATCAGGCCGGCGCCGCCCGCGCTTGCAGTTGCGCCAATAGCTCCTCCATCCCCATCGCCTTGGCAAACAGCCAGCCCTGGGCGTATTGCACGCCGCGTTCGCGCAGGTACTGGGCCTGGGCTTCGGTTTCCACGCCCTCGGCCACCATGCGCAGCTTCAGGGATTTGGCCAGCTCGATGATGTGGGGCACCGCCTCGGAGGTGACGGCACCCGTGCCGATGGTGCTGACAAAGCTCTTGTCGATCTTGAGGCAGTCCAGGTCCAGCTGGGCCAGGTAGGAGAGGCTGGAATAGCCGGTGCCGAAATCGTCGATGGCGATCAAGTGGCCGCGCTCGCGCAGGCGGGCCATGCCGCGCTTGGCGCTGTCGGCGTCGATGAAGGTGCGCTCGGTCGCTTCGATGCGCAAGCCGGTGGGCGCGATGCCCAACTGCTGCACGGCGTTGCCGAGCTGCTCGGCCAGGGCCTCGTCCTGCAGATCGGAGGAGGCCATATTGATGGAGATGAAGAAGCCTGGCTGTGCCCGGAACAGGGGGGCCGCCTCTTCCTCGATGGTGCGGATGACGCAGGCGGTGATCTGGCCGATCAGGCCATGGCGCTCAGCCACGGCGATGAAGAGGTCGGGGTTGACGAACTCGCCGTCGGGCTTGCGCCAGCGCATCAGCGCCTCGACTCCGGCCCAGCGGCCGCTGCGCAGATCGACGATGGGTTGGTAGACCAGGAACAGCTCGCGAGGCCGGCCATCCAGGCGACGGCGCCGCTTTTGCAAAGCCTGGCGCAGTTGGGCGGGCAGGCCCATTTGCTTTTGTGTCAGCCAGTAGATGACCCAGGCGGCCAAGAGGCCGGCCGAGGCCCCCACCGGGATCAGCAGCTGAGCCTGCTTTTGCCACGCCGCCTGTAGACGCGTGGCCGGCACGGCGGCATAGGTGAAATAGGCATAGCGCTGCGAGCGCTGCAGGCCAACCAGGTAATCGCCGTCGACAAAGGCCAGGCTTTGCGCGTGGCCCAGGCGGCGTGCCCAATCCGGGCGCCAGACGCCGGCCTGGGAGATGGGGCTGAGCCGGCTGCTGCTGATCAGGCCGGCGCCTTCGTTGGCTTGGGAGTCGACCACGTCGAGTGCGTTGTCGGTGTGCACGACCACGGTGTAGCCGCTTTGCAAGGAACTGCTGATGCGGTAGCGGCTGTGCTCGTCCACCGGCAGCAGGCGTTCGGTGCGCACCGCCAGGCCGGCGCTGCTGATGAAATCGGCCGGGCCCAGGTCCATGCCGCCGCCCTCATGCACGCCCATGGAGGAACAGCGCATGCGGTTGCCCTCGACATATTCCACGGCCTGTAGGCGGCTCTGGCGCATCACGGTCTTGCGCATCTGGGCCTGGGCTTCGGGGGCGCAGGGGTCGCTGAAGCGGCCCGCTTCCATCTCGGCAATCGCCTGGTAGACCTGATCGGTGATCTGCTCGTTGCGCTTCAGCCCGCGGGTGGCGAGGGCCAGGGCGTCGTTGCTGGCCTCCTTGAGCGCCATGTGCTGGGCCAGCTGCAAGGCCAGCAAGACCGGGGCCGCGCTGGCCAGGATGGCCGCGGCATAAGCAATCAGCAGCACGCGCTTGGGTCTCATGGGCGGGCCTCGACGGGAAAGGCAAGAAGCGAGCGGGGAACCCAGGATAACGTGAAAGCCCCGCGGGGCGCAGAGCGCACACCCGCTGACGAAGTCGGCCGTCGCCTCAGGCCGTGCCGGCGGTCACCGGCAGGCTGGTGCGCGCCATCACCTGCTGCAGCACAAAGCTGGAGTGCACGCCGGTGACGCCCTGGATGCGGGTCAGCTTGCCCAGCAGCAGGCTTTGGAAATGGTCCATGTCGCG
>JAIXSD010000174.1 GCA_027484885.1 Rubrivivax sp. | reverse complement strand
TTGCGGGCGACGGCGCGGGCGCGCTCGGTGCCGACCTCGACGATCCATTGCACCTGCTTGGGGTTGGCCAGGTATTCATTGGCCCGCTCGCGCCAGGGCGCTTGCTCTTTCTGGATGGCTTCGATCAAAGGCTTTTTGCAGTCCAGGCAGCCGATGCTGGCCGAGCGGCAGCCTTCGGTCGCCCAGGTGCGTGTGGATTCGTCGCAGTAGAGCTGGTGCAGCGGCCAGACCGGGCAGCGGCTGGGTTCGCCGGCATCGCTGCGGCGCACGCGCTGCGGGTCGGTGGGCATGGTGCGGATTTTTTCGTCCACCACCTCGGGCGCATCGCGCATGGCCACGGCGTTGTTGTAGCTCTTGCTCATCTTCTGGCCGTCCAGGCCGGGCAGACGCGCGGTCTCGGTCAGCAGCTCTTGCGGCTCGGGCAGGATGGGTGCGTCCGGGCTGTAGATGCGGTTGAAGCGGCGCGCCACCTCGCGCGTCACTTCCACATGGGCGGTCTGGTCTTCGCCCACCGGCACATAGCCGGCCTTGTAGATCAGGATGTCGGCCGCCTGCAGCAGCGGGTAGCCGAGGAAGCCGTAGGTGGCGCCTTCACCCGGGGTGCTGCTGGCGCGTTGCTTCTCGACCGCGTCCTTGTAGCTGGGAATGCGCTCCAGCCAGGAGGTGGGCGTGCTCATGGCCAGCAGGGTGAAGAGCTCGGCGTGCTCGGGCATGCGGCTTTGAATGAAGAGCGTGGCTTTCTCGGGGTCGATGCCGGCGGCCAGCCAATCGACCACCATGTCGTAGACATTGCGTTCGATGCTGTTGCGGTTCTGTCGGTCCTGGTACTGGGTGGTCAGGGCATGCCAGTCGGCGACGAAGAAGAAACAGTCGTGTGTGCTCTGCAGGCGAACCCAGTTCTTCAGCGCGCCGTGGTAGTGGCCCAGGTGCAGGGCGCCGGTCGGGCGCATGCCCGAGAGCACGCGCGGGCGCGCGGCGGCAGAAGTCGGTTCGGGAGTAGGCAGGGAGCTCATCGGCGGGCCGCAGCAAAGATCAGGTCGGGCATTGTAGGCAGCTACACTGCCGCCCCATGAAACGCATCGTTATCCTGATCTCCGGCCGTGGTTCCAATATGGAGGCCATCGTGCGCGCCTGTGCCGCCGAGGGCTGGCCGGCCCAGATCGCCGCCGTGATCAGCAACAAGCCCGATGCCGCTGGCCTGGCCTTTGCGGCCGAGCACGGCATTGCCACGGCCGTGGTCGACCACAAGGCCTTTCGCCAGCCGGGCATGGATGCGCAGCAGGCCCGCGAGGCCTTTGATGCCGAGTTGCAGCGCGTGATCGATGGCTTCTCGCCCGATCTGGTGGTGCTGGCGGGTTTCATGCGCATCCTGACGCCGGCCTTCACCGCTCACTATGCCGAACGCATGCTCAACATCCACCCCTCGCTGCTGCCCGCGTTCACTGGCCTGCACACGCACGCGCGGGCCCTGGAGATGGGCTGCAAATTCGTCGGTGCCACCGTGCATTTCGTGACCGCCGAGCTGGACCATGGCGCCATCGTCGCCCAGGCCGTGGCGCCGGTGCTGCCGGGTGACGATGAAGACACGCTGTCGGCCCGCGTGCTCAAGCTGGAGCACCGCATGTACCCGCAGGCGGTGCGCTGGTTTGTTGAGGGCCAGTTGCGCCTGGCCGATGGCCGGGTGGAGCAGGTGGCCGGGGCAAGCCAGTCCTTCAGTTGAACGGGGGGCTGGCCCGTCAGCGGATCATGCCGGCCAGGATGTTGATCAAGAGCGCCAGCACGCCGGTGTTGAACAGGAAGGACAGCAGCGCATGCAGCAGCACCAGGCGCCGCATGGGCCGGGCGCTGACCGCCACATCCGAGGTCTGCGAGGTTGCGGCCAGGGTGACTGCGAAGTACATGAAATCGGTGTAGTCGGGCGACCCGTCCAGGCCGGGGAACTCCAGGCCATGCGGCGCGCTGTCATGCCCCGTGTTGCGGTGGTAGAGGCTGGCATAGGCCAGGGCAAACTCCACCGGCAGCAACAGCCAACTGCCCGCCACCGTCAACAAGGCCAGCGCCAGGGTGGCGCCGGGCGGGCCGGCCGGCTGGCTCAGCTCCAGGGTGATGGCGGCCAGGCTGGCCAGGGCACCGGCAGCGGCCAGCAGCAGCACAGCAGCCACGCCATCGGCTTGGGCCACGCTTTTGCGCTGCACATGTTCGTGGTCGGCCGCCAGCATCATCTGCAGCACGGCCAGCAAATAGAACCAGACGCCGGCATTCCAGCCGCAGAGCAGGCGTGTGCTCAGTCTCCAGTGCGAAGGGCAAGCCAGGCCGGCCAGCAGGCCCAGACCCAGGGCCAGGAGCAGGCGAGGACGCAAGCGCAGCTGTTGCAGCCAGCGGGGCAGGCGCATCTTCAGTGAGCAGGGTTCACGTCAATTGCGCTGAAGCGAGGCGTCAGTACACCATCCACTTCCAGGCTGCCAAAGAACATGGCATGCGGCCGCACCCACAGACCGGTGGCGTTGTAGAGCGGGCGGTAGACCACCAGCGGCTCCAGCGTTTCACTGTGCCGGGCCGTGCCGATCACCTCGTACTCGCCGCCCTTGTAGTGGCGGTAGCGGCCCAGGGGCGTGGCGGGCAGGGGCGGCAGGTCGTCGTCGGCACTCATCTCGGGGTGGTGGGCGGGGGATGGGAAGGATAAAAGTCAGGGGCGGGCAGGGAAAGCCCTCGGGCCTGGGATAATCGCGTCATGCATCCTAATGCCCTTCTTGAAATGAGCAGCGAGCTTCTGCGCGCTGTGCTCCAGCTGGACTCTCCCGCCGACAGCGTGGTGTCCGCCTTCTTCCGCAAACACAAGGCTCTGGGCCAGCGCGAGCGCCATGCCCTGGCCGAGACCGCCTACACGGTGCTGCGCCAGCGCCCGTTGCTGCAGCATCTGGCCCAGTCGGGCAGCGGCCCGACCGAGCGCCGCCTGGCCATCCTCGGCTGGCAGGGCAATGAAGCCTTTTTGCGCGGCGCCTTGAACCCGCAAGAGCAGCAATGGCTG
>JAIXSD010000070.1 GCA_027484885.1 Rubrivivax sp. | reverse complement strand
GCGATGTAGTCCTTGGCCTTGAGCACGGCCGCCTCGAAATCGGCGCGCGCAAACTCGCGCTGCACGGGGTGCGCCTGGCCGCGCTTCACCTGGGGCGCGCTGACGCTGTAGCTGAGCTTGTCGCGCAGCTCAGTCAGGCGCTTCTTGGCCTTGTGAAAAGCCTCGGGCTGGGCCGGGTCGGCGTAGACGATCAGGTAGAGCCGGCCCGAGAGGTTGTCGATGACGGCCAGCTCCTCGCATTGCAGCAGCATCACATCGGGCGTGTCCAGGCCGCCGGTCTTTTCGGTCTTGGCCAGCTTGGGCTCGATGTAGCGGACCGCGTCGTAGCCGAAGTAACCGGCCAGGCCGCCGCAGAAGCGCGGCATGCCGGGGCGCAGAGCGACCTTGAAGCGTTGTTGGTAAGCCTCGATGAAGGCCAGCGGGTCGCCCTCGTGAGTCTCGACCACGGCGCCGTCGCGGATCACCTCGGTCCTGCGCCCCTGGCTCTTGAGCACGGTGCGGGCCGGCAGGCCGATGAAGGAGTAACGCCCGAAGCGCTCGCCACCGACCACGGATTCGAGCAGAAAGCTGTGCTTGCCCGAGTTGCCGCCGTAGGCGCCGGCGCCGGAGCAGAGCTTGAGGTACAGAGACAGGGGGGTCTCCAGGTCGGCGAAGGCCTCGCTGATCAGCGGGATGCGGTTGTAGCCCAGGCTGGCCAGGCTTTGGAATTCAAGTTCAGTGATCATCACGTCAAACCCTTGCAGGCAGGCGACGCGCACCGGGAATCAGTGGGTGGCGGTGGCGCGGCGCATCAATCAACCAAGAAGAGACGACGAACGCTGGGACTGGATCGACAGCAGACAACACCCGAGTGTGGGCGCAGAGGACTTGTGTCGATTCAGGAAGCCATCGGCAGGGATGGTGAGGCGAGCGGCGCGCGTGGCGGCCCGGACATCACGCCTGCGGTAAGCGGCAGGCCAAGCGGCGTCTTCTTCAGCGAAGGAAGGCGAGCGGGCGACGCCAGGGCCAGGCTCCCCGGTCGTGCGACCCCTTGATGTGCTTGCGCGTGATGAACATAGTGCGGCCGAGTGTAGCAGCCCCATTCAAACAGGCGTTGGCAGAGTCTTGAGCTTGCAGCCATACTGCCGCTTACTTTTGCTTACTGAGCGGAACTGCCAGCGCAAAAGCACAACACCACAACAAAGACGACGGAGACAACACGCATGCGTGACGCAGCAGGATTTTCACTTCGCTCCCGGCGAGCCTTAGGCTTGAGCGCCCTGGCCGGCCTGTTCTTGTTCGCCATGGGCGGCAGCGCCCAGGCGCAGACCGTGGAGCTGGCCGGGGTGAAGTACGAGGGACAGGCCGACATCGGTGGCCAGAAACTGCAATTGAACGGCGCGGGCATCCGCTACAAGGCCGTGTTCAAGGTCTACACCGCCGGCCTCTACCTGGCCGAGAAGACCAGCAATGCCGAGGCCGCCCTGGCCGCGCCCGGCGCCAAACGCATCCATCTGGTCATGCTGCGCGAGGTGGATGGCAATGAGCTCGGCAAGCTCTTCACCAAGGGCATGGAACAGAACGCCTCGCGCGAAGAATTCGGCAAGGCCATCAACGGCGTGCTGCGCGTGGCCGAGATTTTCTCGACCCGCAAGAGCCTGACCTCGGGCGAGTATTTCTGGATCGACTACCTGCCCGGCACCGGCAGCACCGTGTACCTGAACGGCAAGCCCATCGGCGCGCCGATCAAGGAGCCCGAGTTTTTCAGCGCCCTGCTGCGCATCTGGCTGGGCAAATCGCCGGCCGACGATCAGCTGAAAGACGCCCTGCTGGGCGTCAAGCGCTCGCTGCGGGAGCGAGGCTGATCTGATCGAGCCGATCCAGGTGCTGCAGCGCCGGCAGCGCCGTGATCGGCTCGCCATGGTTGTAACCGTAGCTGAGCAGCAGCACCGGGCAACCGGCCGCCGCCGCGGCGCGCGCATCGTTGCTGCTGTCGCCAATCATCCAGGTCTCGGCCGGCGCCGTGCCCAGGGCTTCGCAGGTTTTGAGCAGGGGCAAGGGGTCGGGCTTCTTGCGCTCGAAGTCATCGCCGCCGAAGACAAAGTCGAAGAAACCTGACAGCTCCTTGCGCGCCAGCAACTCGCGTGCAAAGGCCGCCGGCTTGTTGGTCAAGCAGGCCATGGGCCGGCCGCTTGCCCGCAGCAGCGCCAGGCCTTCTCGCACGCCGGGGTAAACCTCCGAGAACTGCCCGTTGAGCTCGCGGTAATGAGCCTGGTACAGAGCCCAGGCCGGCTCGTAGAGCTGCGCCGGGTCGGCGCCGACATGATCCAAGGTGCTGCGAATCAGATGCTCGCTGCCCTGGCCGACCGTGCGCTCGACAAAAGCGCGCCGCACCTCGGGCAGCCCGAGCTCGTTCAAGACCCGGTTCAAGACCGCGACGAAATCACCGAGGGTGTCCACCAGGGTGCCGTCGAGGTCGAGGATGAAGGCGGCGGGGAGAGGTGTCGGGGCAGGCATCGAAAGACTCAGTGAGGCAAAGAAGAAGACGAAGAAAAAGGCCGAAGGGCATCGGCCACGCAGATCAGCGTCAAGGCAGGCGCACGCGGTCACGCTCCTCGATGCGCACTTCTTGCGCCCGGCCACCGCCGACCGAATAGGTGATCCACAAGGTCTTGCGCTCACCCGGTGCCGGGTCGAAACCGAAGAGGCGGTTGCTGACCTCGACATCCAGGCGGTCGCGCCGCGCCTGCGCCTGCACGGTGTCGGTCACATCGCGGGTCTGGCGGCCCACGCCGTAGCGGGCGCTGATGATGCGCAGCTCACCGCTGTTGTAGCCCCCGCCATTGCCGGCGCCCTGGCCCCAGCCGCCTTGCCAGCCCCCATGGCCCCAGTTGCCGCCACCCCAGCCGGTGAACTGGTTGCCATCCACATGGCTGTATTCGGGGTAGTCGAAGATGCGCGTCTGGCCGTCGCGGCCGCGGGCGTAGATGCGCAAAACCTTGTTGCGGCCCGGATCGGGGTCCACACCGAAGACATTGTTTTCGAGCTTGAAGCGGCGGTCCTGGCGCGCCAGTTCCTTCAGGCGCGGGGTGACGTCGACATGGTGGCGCTCGGTGCCGTAGCTGGCCTGCAGGATCTGGTATTCGCCATCGTCATCACGCGAGTTCTGGCCCCAGCCGCCGGGGCGCACCGGGCCTTCGCCCCAACCACCCTGCCAGCCGCCATGGCCCCAGTTGCCGCCACCCCAGCCGATGAAGTTGCTACCGTCGACATCGCTGTATTCGCGGTACTCGAACACATGCTGATCGCCATCGCGCCCGCGGGTGTAGATGCGCAGGGTCTTGACCTGGCCCGGCGCCGGGTCGACGCCAAAAAGCTCATTGACGAGGCGGAAGCGGCGGTCCTGACGGGCCAGCTCCTTGAGCCGCTGCGTCACATCGACATGCCGCTGGGCCGTGCCGTAACTGGCTTGCAGGATCTGGTACTCACCTTCATCCTCATCACGGTGGGCCGAGGCCGGGCTGACCCAGGCCATCAGCAGGGCCAAGGCCAGCAGCAGGCTGCGGCCGAGGTGCCAGGGCCCCAGGCGAAGGGCGACCGTTGAGTTCATCATCATCATCGAGGCAATCTCCGAGAAGGCGCGTCGGGCGCGGGCATCCAGACCCACAGTATCCACCGGGGTCCGGCGGCACCGCGGCAGCCGGTGACGGAGGGCCGCCCGATCGCCAGGATCGCGTGCCAAACGCCCCACGAGGCGCATCCGGCGACACTCGGCGCCCGGGCGCATCGTGACCGGGCCGCGCAGGCAGACTGCGAGACTCCCTGTTGTTTGTTGTTGCCCGGGCCCAGGCCCGGCCCGAGACCTTTGCCATGATCAGTTTGACTTTCCCCTTCCGCTTGACCCTGGCCCTGTGCGTCTTGCCGCTCAGCGCCTGCGTGGCCATCGGCGAGCTGGCCTACGACAGCCGGCTGGAACAAGAGCGGGAGCGCTGCCAGAGCCTGCTGGCCAGCAGCGAGCGCGGCGCCTGCCTGGAGCGCGTGCGCGCCGCGGAGCGCCAGGCCCAGCAGACGCGCCAAGAGCACGAGGACCGCGAGCGCGGGCAGGAGAAGAAGAAACGCCCCGGCGAGATCTGCATCACCCGCAGCAGCGGCGAGCGGGTCTGCTCCAACTGAGCTCAACCCTTTTGACGTCAAGACAATAGTTTGCACTCAAGACATTTGTCTAGAATGCAGGCATGGACAGCAAAAAAGAGCTGCTGCTGGCATTGCTGCAGCAAGACCCCTTCATCGGCCAGCAGGCGCTGGCCGAGCGCCTGGGCCTGTCGCGCTCGGCCGTGGCCGGGCATATTGCGGCGCTGACGCGCGAGGGCCGCATCCTCGGCCGCGCCTATGTGCTGCCGCAGCAGGCGCCGGTGCTGTGCATCGGCGGCGCCAACATCGACCGCAAGCTGCGCACCCTGGGCGCGCTGCAAATGGGCAGCTCCAACCCCGCCGTGCTGAGCGAAAGCCTGGGCGGCGTGGCCCGCAATGTGGCCGAAAACCTGGCCCGCCTGGGCCTGCCCGCACAGCTGATCACCGCCGTGGGCGAGGACGCCGCCGGCCAGGCCTTGCTGGCGCAGGCCGCGGCCGTGGGCCTGTCCACCCAGGGCACCTTGCGCGCGGCGGACGCGCCGACCGGCAGCTACACCGCCGTGCTCGATGCGGCCGGCGAGATGCAGCTGGCCTTGGCCGCCATGCCCCTGGCCGAGCGCCTGGACCCGGAGTTTCTGCGCCGCAGCTGCGCCCAGCGCCAGCAGGCGCGCCTGATCGTGCTGGACCTCAATTTGCCGGCCGAGAGCATCGCCCTGCTGCTGCGCGAGTCGCAAGAGAACCCGGGCCGGCGCCTGCTGGCCGTGGCCGTGTCCGAGGCCAAGATGCGCCATCTACCGGCCCAGCTGCAGGGCTTGCACACCTTGCTGCTGAACCGCGGTGAGCTGGCCGCCCTGCTCGGCCACGCCCTGCCGGCCCACGACCCGCAGCAGCCCCTGCCGGCCCTGGCCCCGGCCCTGGCCGAGCTCCATGCCCGCGGCCTGCCCCAGCTGGTGCTGAGCCTGGGCGAAGCCGGCCTGATCTGCAGCGAGGCCGGCCAGGCACCGCTGCATCTGCGCGCCCCGACCGTGCCGGTCCGCGATGTCACCGGCGCCGGTGATGCCCTGGCCGCCGGCGTCTGCGCCGGTCTGCTGCAGGCCGAGGGCTGCTTGGCCAGCGCCTGCCGCCTGGGCCTGCGCCTGGCCGCCCTGACCGTGCAAAGCCCCCACACCGTTCACCCCGAGCTCAGCCCCGCGCTGCTGCAAGAGCCAGAAGACTTCACGAAGCCACACGCATGAACTCCATCTCCCGCACCACCCCCTCCGCCGATTTCCTGGTCTTCTCCGCCGAAGTGGCCGCCGCGCGAGCCGCCGGCCAGCCCGTGGTGGCCCTGGAGTCCACCATCATTTCGCACGGCATGCCCTACCCGCAGAACGTGCAGACCGCCCGCGAGGTGGAAGCCCTGATCCGCGCCGAGGGCGTCGTGCCTGCCACCATCGCCATCCTGGACGGCAAGATCCGCATCGGCCTCTCGGACGCCGAGCTGGAGCTGCTGGGCCGCTCGCCCGAGGCCATGAAGGTCAGCCGCCGTGACCTGCCCTT
>JAIXSD010000493.1 GCA_027484885.1 Rubrivivax sp. | reverse complement strand
CTTGCATCACGATCGATGTGCCCCTCGTCAGCGGAGAACGCCTACTTCGGAGGTGGCTCGGGCCCGCCGACGGGCGATTTGTGCGCGGCCGAGGGCGCAACGGAGCGGCTCAGGCGCGTGGTCTCACGCGCTTCAAGCTCTGACTCGGCGCCACTGTTTGACCACAGTGAGCGCAGCGAACGGAGGGAGTTTGGCGCCGCTGAGCCGCGAAGCGAGCACCGAGGGCAGTCGGCTCGACCGAGCCGACCCGCGAACCATGAGCCCGGCGGCGGGCCGAGCCACCGCAGCGAGAACAATCAACACACCGGCGGTCCGCAATGTGCCGAGAACCGACGACCACGCCGAATCAGGGACTCCCGCCCGTCTCTGGGAGGCTGTACTCAAAACGATAGCTGTGCGCGCCGCCCGGGGCGATGTCGATGACCATGCGGCCCGTCAGGCCCGTCAAAGCCTCGGTGCCTGAATCGGGCACCACGGTGATGCTTTGGGTCGGTGCGCCGCGGTTCATGGTGGAGCTGTGTTGCAGCACAAAGCTGCCGGCGCGGCCGTCCAGCGTGCCCTGAACCCGCTCCATGGCCACGTAGCCGGCCGATCCGCTGACGGAGCTGCGGAAAGCAATCATCTCGCCGGTGCTGCTGCCCTCCAGCGCACCGTGGAAACGCTTGTCCAGCGACATGCGCCCCAGGCCGCTGCTGGCGGCCACGGCGCTCATCTCCTGCGGCGCGAGCTTCACTTCGAACGGGCCGCTGACTTGGTGACTGAAGTTGCTGCGCTCGCTCATGGCACGCTCCGGTTGAATAAGGGGTTTGGGGGTGTGGGTTTGCGCCAGCGCTGGCTCGTGACCCGAGGCCAATGCGGCAGCCCAGAGGATAGAGGCTATGAGGGCGAAAGAGGGAAAGAGGCGTCGAGTCTTCATGGCAAGATGAACTTTCTTCAAAGCAATGTCGGTGCGAAACACTCCGGCCCCAATTGAACCCGCCATGCCCCAAGACCGGATTGGAAAAACACGACAAGCCACGATACGCACTATGAACAGTGCGCCGCGGGGCGTGCTGCACCGCCTGACGGTGGGGGAGTTCGACCACCAACGCCTGGCGCCGCCCGAAGACCTGACGGATTGGATCGAGCATGTCTGGCGCGTGCGCTGGAATCTGGAGGGCCTGCCGTCGCAGCTGCAAGAGACCCTGCCCCACCCGAATGTGCACCTGGTGCTGGAGCCCGGTACCGCGGCGGTCTGGGGCGTGCACAGCCGGCGCTGGTCGCGTGAACTGACCGGGCGTTCGCTGGCCTTGGGTCTCAAGTTCAGGCCCGGCGCCTTCCGCCCCTGGCTGGGCGGCCCGGTGTCGGCCTTGAGTGATCGTTCGCGGCCACTGCAGGACCTGTTCGGGCCGGAGTCCCAAGCGCTGAATGCGGCCTTGGAGATGGAGGCGATGGAAGACGCGGCCACCTGCGTGCTGGACTTTTTGCGGGCCCGACTGCCCGCGCCCGACGCGCAGGCACTGCTGGCCGGCCGCATCGTCGACAGCGTGGCCGCGGATCTCAACCTGCACAGCGCAGAGGCCCTGGCTGCGCGCTGGCAGATGCGCTTGCGCTCGCTGCAGCGCCTGTTTTCAGAGTACGTCGGGGTCGGGCCGAAGTGGGTGATCCAGCGCTACCGCATGCACGAGGCCGTGGCCCGTGTGCAGGCCGGCGAGCCAGTCGCCTGGGCGGCGCTGGCGCAGGATTTGGGCTTCTTCGACCAGGCGCATTTCATCGCTGCATTTCGGCGGCTGATCGGCCAGACACCCGGTGACTACGCTCGTGCCACATCGGCCGCAGCCGCCGCCAGCCCAGCACCACGCCGCTGAGGCTCAGGCCCAGACCGGCCAGGCTGAAGCCCAGCATCCAGCCGTCCCACAAGGGCCGGCTGTTCAGCAAGGGCGGCAGGTCGAAGCTGTGCAGAAAGGCAAACAACCAGCGCTCGACCCGCTGCCGGCGGCTGCTCAGTTGCACGATGCTGCCGCTGGCCGGGTCGATCACCACCCAATGGGCTTGAGGGTCGTCAAAGCGCAGGCGCAGCACAGGCAAGGGGCGCTCGCGCTGGCCGGTCATGGTGTGCGCCTCGCGGCCGTAGTAGTAGGCGTCGTAGCGCTTCAGCCATTCCTGCTCGACGATGCGCGCCTGAGGCAGCAGGCGCGCCGCTGCGTCCCGAAGCTCCGCCTCGCTCCAGACCGGCCGGCGCTCGCCGTTCGGCTGCAGCACGATGCTGCCCGCGCCGGTCTGCACCAGCACCTGCATCTCGCCCGCCACACGGCGCCACTCAATCTGGCGCGCGGGCTGGCCCTCGCTGTCCAGGCGGCGCAGCAGTGCGCCGACATCGCCGGCCTGATCCGCCAGATGGGACTGAAGCGGCCCACCGGCATAGGCCACCCGGTCGGGCTTGGCGCCGGGCGTCTCGAACACCTTCCAGGGGTTCATGGAGAACAAGCCGCTGAGCACCCAGGTCAGGGCCAGCGCGCCGCCACCCAGGCCCAGGATGTGGTGCCAGCGCGCAAAGCCCTCACGGTAAGGCGAGCGCGAGCCACTCTTGTAGCGCCCCCTGAAACGCCAGCGCCACACGCCCACCACCAGGCCGCTCAGGCCCAGCACGCCGCCGGCGATGGAGAGCCAGATGACGATGTCGGTCCACCAGGCATCCACCGCGCCGCCGCGGAAGATGTAAAGCCAATGTAGCCAGGCACCCAGCCAGCCCCAGCTGCGCTCGGTGAAGCTGGCGTCGCGAACCACCTCGCCGGTGGCGCCGCTGACGTACAACCAGCGCTGCGCCTCGTCGGCCACGGCCACGCGGTAGAGCGGGCGGTGCGGGTCCATGGCCTTGGAGTGGGTCCAGGCGTCTTCCTCCACCTGCGCTAACAGCTCTGCCGGCGCCTCCTGCGCAAAGTGGCGCGCGGCCGCCAGCGCCTGATCTGCGCTGACGTTCGAAATGCGCTGACCACTGCGCGCATCCACAGCCACCAAGCGCTTGCCGCGCGCGTCGCTGAAGATGTAGCGCGGCTGGCCCGCCACGCTGCTCAGGCGCCACTGGCTGGCGCCCTCCAGGCCCGAGGCCTGCAAGGCCTGCGCCAGCGGCACGCAGCAGCCTTGGCCGTCCAGCGCCGGCAGGCCTTGCAGCTGCTCGGCCGGCGTCAGCTTGGGATAGCCGACGTAGAGCATGACCATGCCGGACAGAAACCACAGCGCCATCACCAGGCAGAGCGCAATGCCGGCCCAGCGGTGCAGCAGGTAAAGAATGCGTTTCATCTCAGTTCATCAGGTCTTTTACAGCGGGCCGAGCGCCGGGCCGCTCCCAAGCCGGCCCGTCAAAGAGGTGCCTGCGGCTCTGGGCCGCCGGCACCTCTGTCCCCTCGGGGGACCGACACGGTGTGTCCGCGTTCAGCGGGTGACACCGGGGCGAGGGGCCCCAGTTTTCAGAAGCGCCAGTCCAGCGCAGCGCTCAGGCTGCGCGGTGCGCCCAAGAAGGGCAAGTCGCTGCCGAGGCTGGCGACATAACGGCGATCGGTGAGGTTGTCGACCCGCAGGCGCGCCGTCAGCTGCGGCGTGAGGTGCAGCTGAGCCCCCAGACCCAGCAGGGAGTAGGCCTCATCCCAGATCGTGTTGGCGGTGTTGGCGTAGCGCTTGCCGACATAGCGGCCGTCCAGCGACAGGGTCAGGGCCGCATTTGCGCGCCAGTCGGCGCTCAGGCCCAGGATCACATCGGGCACATTGGCCGGGCGATTGCCGGCGCGCGAGGTCGGCGTCGTGCCCACGGTCTCGACGAAGCGATCAAAGCGGGCACGGGTGTAGCTGGCCTGGACGGCCAGGGTCCAGTCGCTGCTGGCGCGCCAGCGCGCGTTCAGCTCCAGGCCCTGGCTGCTTTGCGCGCCCACGGGGATGACCTTGGTCCGGTCGTTGGGGTCGGTGATGGACAGGTTCTTGCGCGTGATGTCGTAGACCGCCAGCGTGGCCCAGCCACGGCCTTGGTCGAAGCTGAGCTTGCTGCCCAGCTCGAACTGGCGGCCCCGTGTGAGCTCGAAGTCACGCAAGGCATTGAAGCCGGCCGTGGCCAGCACGCCCGACGGCGGATCGGCCGCGGTGCTGGCCTGGGCATAGACCTGCCAGTCCTTGGACAAATCCTTGACCAGGCCCAGACGGCCGGTCAGCGGCTTGAAGCGTGTCTGGAACAAGGCGGGGTTGGTGGCGGTGACCGTGCGGTGGTTGCGCACATCGAGGCTGATGCGGTCCAGGCGCAGCGCGCTCACCAGCGCCCAGCCCTCGCCCAGCTCTGTGCGGTTCTCGGCAAAGGCCGCCACGGTGTGCAGCAGATTGGTGGCGCCAGGCGTGTAGACGCGGCTGACGCCAGGGGTCTGCAGGAAATAGCTGTCGCGCGGCGTGTAGGGGCTGGTGACATCAAACGGGCCGTTGACCGAGAGCGGGAAACGGGTCTGGCGGTTGTAGCTCCAGTCCCAACCGGCGGCAAAGTCAGAGCGGTGGCCGGCGATCTGGCTGCGGTGGCTCAGCTCCATGCGGCTGCCCCAGACCTGCTGGTCGTGGCGCTGCAGCAAGGCGCTGGAGCGCTCGACCTGGCTGTTGTTCTGCACGAATTTGTAGACCTCGACGTTGTCGTAGTCGCGCAGCGCGTCGTAGTGATAGAAGGTGTGGCGCAGCGCGGTCTGCTCGCTCAAACGCCAGTCCAGCATGGAGCGTGCCCAGCTGACATCCTGCTCGTAGCGGCCATCGACCACGTTGTAGTTGACGCCGAAGGTGGCCGGGTCCAGGCGGAAGGCGCCGCTGACCGTGCCGTCGGCCGCGCGCAGCATGGGCGTGCCCCAGTAGGGCTGCAGCACCTTCTCATGCTGGCGCTCCAGGGCCAGGGTGTGGGTGATGTTGGCAGTCAGCGGCATCAGCCAGGAGGCGGCGGCCTGCCAGGCGCTGCGGTCGCGGCCCTGGGTCCAGAGGGCGCCCTCGCTGCGGTTCAACTCCACCCGCAAGACCTGACCCTCGGCCCCCAAGGCCTTGAGATCGCGCTGCAGGCTGGCGGCCGCCTGGGCCCGGTCGCCCTGGGCCAGGTAGAGGCGGCTGATGTCACCGCTGCGGTCGGCCGTTTTGGTGATGACGTTGAGCGTGCCGCCCACGGCGCCCGAGCCGTTCAAGAAGCTGGACGGGCCGCCGATCGCCTCCACGCGCTCGACGATCCAGCTGTCCACCGGGCGGGCGGCGATGGCGTCGTACTGCACGCTGATGCCGTTGTAGAGCTGGGCCAGCGAGCCCGAGCCAAAGCCGCGGTAGAACACGCTGCCGGCCGAACCCGGCGGGTCAGAGAAGACCACGCCAGGCACGCTTTTGAGGATCTCCTGCGTGTTGCTGGCGCCGCGCATCTCGATGGCCTCGCGGTCGATCACGGTGACGCTGGCCGGCGTCTCCTTGAGGCTCAGTGCCAGGCGCGAGCTGCTGCCGCTGGGGCCCTCGAGCGCCGGGCTGGCGGCCGCGCCGCTGACGCTGACGCGCCCCAGCTGCTGCGCTTCCGGCGCTGTGGTCTGCGCATGGGCATCGTGGGCCCAGAACAGGGTGGACGACAGGGCCAGAACGGCCAGGGCAATCGGTTTCAAAGTAGGCATGAGAAGAGAGACAAACAGAGAGGGAGTGGGAGAGAAAAAGAAAGAAAGACAAAAAGGGGAAGCCCATGCGGGCCGCGCCCGCGGGCCACCGGGCTCAGCGAGAGCCGCTGGGTGCGCTGCAGGGGCAGGCTTGGGGTGCGCTGATGGACGCGGGCGCCTGCCCGCGCTCGGGGCGTGCCGCCCCGGTCAAGGTCAGGGCCGCGGCCGCAGCCGCGAGCAGCACGACGGCAAAGCCAAGCATGGCCCGCAAGGCCGCGCTCAGCTCTTGCGCATAGGCATCGGCTGGCAGCTCATTCATGGCTGGCCTCCGCTGAGCTGCAGAAGCCCGTAGGCGATGCAGGCCAAGGCGGCCCCGATATTGAAATGCGTCATGGCGCGCAGGACGCGCGCGATCCAAGAAGTCATGGAACCACTCCAGCGCAGCCGCGCGCGGCACCTGCGAAGAGGCCCACGGCGGATGCGCGACACAAAGACCCAAAAAGGCGAGAGCGGCAACGCGTTTCAGCGTCGCCCCAGGCCGGCTGGCTGCGGTGTCAGGGGTTCAGAGGGGGTGCGCGCGGCTGAGCACTGGCCCAGGCGAACAGGGTTCGCGGCGCATGGAGAAAGAGCGCCGGGACGGCATGCCCCAGGCTCAACAAAGCCGGCTCGGCCACGGTGGCCGGCGGCAGGCCCAGGCCATCGCTGTGGATGGCGCAGTAAGGGCAATGCTTGTAGGTGTGGACCGGGGTGGACTCGTGCGGTGACGGCGCGTCCGTTTGCTGTGAATCCACAGCCGAGGCGGAGCCCGTGTCCAGGCGCACCAGCTTGGCGCCGGTGACCGAGCAGATTTCCACCCAGACATCGCCGGCCTCGCGGGACACCAAGGCATGCGACAGCGTCGGGGCGAGCGCACTCAGCAGGATCGCCAGGCAGGCCATCCAGGAGATCATTCGTCGAGCGCTGGCGGAACGAAAACGCATGCCGCCATTTTAGGCGCAGCGCCCGGGGCCGCCCGTTCAGGCCCGGGCGAGCAGCGATGCACCCAGGCCAGTCAGCGCGGATAAACCGCCGCGCAAGCCTGAGCGCGCGCCACGCCGCCCCAGGCCTCGAAGCGTTCGCGTGCCGCGGCGTCGATGCGCTCGGGCGTCAGCCAGGGGTCGGCGGCATTGCGGCTGCCCGGGAAGATCAGCACCAGGGTGGGAGGCACGGTCCAGGCCTTGCCCTTGAAGGCGCCCTTGCCGCGCAGCTCCTGGTAGTTGACCGGCGGCTCGGTCTTGCCGAGCAGCTTGCCGTTCAGGGCGACCGAACCTTCGCCGAGCTGGTCCGAGGGGCCGGAATCACCGACCACGGCGTACACCGGGCTCATGGCATCGCGCCGCAGCGCCACCACCAGATCGCCGATGCGGGCACCGCGCTGCGCGAACTCGGAAGCCTGGCCGCGCTTCGGGCCTTTGGGCAGCACCAGAGCCGGCGTCACCAGCGCATCGGCGTAGGCCGTGAGATCACAGGCATCGCTGACACCCGGCTTGCGCAAGGCCGTGGCCGAGACCAAAAAGCCATCGACTTCGGGGCAAGGCTTGCCATTCTTGAGCGGGATGATGTCGGCCGAGAGCTTGCTGCGCGCCCACATCTCGGCCGGCCAGCCCTGGGCCGCCGCTTGCTGCACCAGCTCGCGGCGCGCTTGAAGGCCGGCTTTGTCCAGGCCGGCGCAGGCGTCGCTCATGGCATTACAGAGGTTGTTCAGCGCCACCCGTTCGCCCCAGAAATCGCTGACGCTGTAGCTGCGGCGGGTGCCGTCGGTGTTGACGTTGAGGCCGTCGATGAACATCAGCGCCTGGTTCTGCGCATCGGCCCAGACGGCGGTGCGGCCGCCCTTGGCATTGCCGTCCTTTTGCTCAAACGCGGGCGCCATGCCGCAGTCGACGGCGGCTTGTGTCCAGCCGGGCGCGGCAAGGGCGGCGGTGAGTGCGGCGACGAGTACGCGGCGCTGGGCTATCGTCCAAGTCCTGCTGTCGATCCGGAATGCACGCATGATGGCCCGATCTCCAAAGGCCGAGACAGTTCGGCCCGGCGATTGTGGGCCGGCAACAGCGCGCCGGCCAGCCTGTGGCAGGCTTCAAGCTGGGGGCTTGTGCGGCCCCGGTGGTTCAGTGCAGGTCGAGTGAAAACGCCGCGTCGCGCAAGCGATAGCCTTGCTGCCAGAGCGCTTGCAGCGCCAGGCGCTGGGCCGCTTGCTGGAGCTGCGCCGGGCGCTGGCCCGGGCGGGCAAGCAAGGGCTCGCTGAGCCATTGCAGCGCCCCGCCCTGCTGGCGCAGCAGCGCCAGGCGCCAGGCCTGCAGCAGGCCACGGCTGCGGCCTTCGTCGGCCAGCACGCCGCACCAGTCACCGGCCTTGAGGCCCAGGGCCGCACGCAGGATCTGCGCCGCGCTGGCGCCGCGCGGCAAGGTGGCCAGATGCTCGCCCGCGGGGCCGAGCAAGTGCTGCTGTTGCTGAGCAACTGGTGCCGGCTGGGCGGTGAACGAGAGGGTGGCGGGCTGAGGCGCGGGGCTGGTGACGGGCACCAGGTTGCGCAGGCTGGGCTGCGTTGTGCGCGCGGCGCTGAGGTGGCCGGCGGCGCGGCGGGTCAGCCAACGGTCGAAAGAAGCGAGACCATGCATGATGAATGAAAAACTCCGAGAGCCCTGACACCGGCAGTTGCCGGCCCGGGGCATCTCGGAGCCGCAACGCTTTAGCCGTATTTGTTAGCCCGCCCGCAAGTAGTTGGTAAATCG
>JAIXSD010000769.1 GCA_027484885.1 Rubrivivax sp. | reverse complement strand
GCGGCCGCTTGCGAGACCGGCGTCTGCTCGGCCAGGGTGACCAAGAGGATGCGGGTGTAGGCCGGGTCTTGCAGGCGCATCAGCGGCGTGATCAGCCGTGCGCTCGCAGCGCCCGTGCCCTGCAGCTCGCGGCGCATCTGGCGGTCGTAGGCGCCGGTGGCATCCATCAGCAGCAGGGAGTGGCCGGTGGGCGCGGTGTCCAGCACGACAAAGGCACTGCGCGCCTCGCTGACCACGCGCGAAAAGGCGTGGAACACCGCCACCTCTTCGGTGCAGGGCGATTGCAGATCCTCCAGCAGCAAGGCGCGGCCGGCCTCATCCAGATCCCGGCCCTTGTGGGCCATGACCTTGGCGATATAGGCCTCGGTCTCGCGCTTGGGATCGATGGCATCGACGCGCAAACCGGGCAGCTCGCCCTGCAGCGTGGGCAGCACATGAGCGGCCGGGTCAGTGGTGCTGAGGTGCACCGCATGGCCGCGCTGCACCAGGCCGATGGCCAGGGCGGCGGCGATGGTGGTCTTGCCCACGCCGCCTTTGCCCATGACCAGGATCAGACCCCGGCCGGCGGCGGCCAGCTCATCGCACAGGGCCGACAGGCGGGCGGCCTCATCGGGCACCGCCAAGGCGGAAGCGCCCAAAGCTTGGGCCGGCAAGCTTGTAGAGGGATCTTGAAACAAGGCACGCAGCGCGGCCAGCCCGACCATGTCCACCGGCCACAGCGGCAGCTCGCGGCGCGGTAGCGCGGCCAGAGCCTCAGGCATGGCGGCCAGCGCCGCCTGGCCCTGTGCTTCCAGCGAGGCAGCCACCGGGTCATCCGCCACGCTGGCATGGAAGACGCCGTTGACCAAGAGGCGCTGGCGCTTCAGCCCCAAACCCTGCAGCTCGACGGCACTGCGCGCCGCCTCGTCCAACGCGCCGCGCTCGGGTCGGGCCACCAGCACCACCTCGGTCAGCGCTGGGTCGCACAAGGCCGCCAGCGCGGCCTGAAAGCGTGCCTCCTGCATCTTCAGCCCCGAGTGCGGGCCCAGGCAGGAGGCGCCGCGATCGTTGTCGGCCAGAAAACCGCTCCAGGCCTTGGGCAGGCTGAGCAGACGCAGGGTGTGGCCGGTGGGTGCGGTGTCGAAGACGATGTGGTCAAAGCCGGGCGCGCCCTCGGCCAGCAGGCTGGCGAACTCGTCAAAGGCCGCGATCTCGGTGGTGCAAGCACCGCTGAGCTGCTCGCGCACGGTGTCGCGCTCGGCGGTGCTGGTGCCCGCGCCCAGCTGGGCCAACACGCGCTGGCGGTAGTCCTCGGCAGCCTGGTTGGGGTCGATGTTCATGACCGACAGGCCCGGTGCTCCGGGCACAGCCACCGGCTGCTGGCGCAGCGGGATGGCCAGCATCTCATCGAGGTTGGAGGCCGCGTCGGTGCTGACCAGCAGCACGCGCTGGCCAGCGTCGGCCAGGGCCAGGGCAGTGGCGGTGGAGCACGAAGTCTTGCCGACCCCACCCTTGCCGGTGAAGAACTGGAAGCGCGGAGTGTTCGAGGTGTCCATGGGCTGAGCCTAGCGCAGCCGCGAGGCCCCAGCCATGCGCCAGCGCAAGACAGCGGCGCCCCAAGCGATGCTCAGGGGCGTGTGCGGGCCGGGCGCAGCGGCCACAGCAGATTCAGCGCCAGGCCGGCCAGCACCAAGCCGGCGGCGATCAGCTTCCAGGCCGGCAGGCCTTCGCCCAACACCAGGGCTGCGGTGCTCATGCCGAAGACCGGCACCAGCAAGGCCATGGGCACGACGGTGGCCGGCGCATGGCGGGCCAGCAGCCAGCCCCAGACGCCGTAGCCGAACAAGGTGTTGCCCAGGGCCTGCCAGAGCACCGCCGCCCAGGTGCCCCAGCCGGCGTGGCTCAGGCCCGCGGCCATGGCCTGCGGCCCCTCGACCAACAGCGACAGCAGCAAGAGCGGCGGCACGGCGAACACGCTGGTCCAGACCATATAGGCCAGCATATTCACCCGCCCGGCCTGCTTGCCCACCATGTTCGCGCAGGCCCAACTGAAGGCCGCGGCCAGCACCATGAGCAAACCCAGGGGCGTGGCGCTGCCGTCCGTGTGGCTGGCGATCAGGGCAATGCCCGAGGCGGCCAGGCCCAGGGCCAGCCACTGGTAGCCCTTGACCGGCTCGCGCGTCAGGCGCATGGACAGCATCAGGGTGAAGAAGACCTGGGTCTGGATCACCAGCGAGGCCAGGCCCGGCGAGATGGCCGGCTGCGGCCCGCGCATGGCCAGAAACAGCAGGCCGAACTGGCCGACGCCGATCAAGAGCCCGTAGCTGGCGAGATTGCGCCAGGGCAGCGGCGGGCGCGGCAGGAAAAACACCGCCGGCAGCACCGCCAGGCTGAAGCGCAGGGTGGCAAACAGCAAAGGCGGCAGGGCGTTGAGCCCGAGGCGGATCACCACAAAATTGCTGCCCCAGATGGCCACCACGGCCAGGGCAAGCAGGAAGTGGCGGAAAGGCAGTCGGGCGCTGGTGCTCATGGCCTCATTCTCTGGGCTGCCGGCGGCCCTGCCGAAAGTGTGTGGCGAACACCGCCCTAATGGGGGCCGCGCTCGGCGGGGCCGCCGCTCAGCGCCGCCGCGCCGCGCGGTCGGCAGGGTAGATCACCACCCGCTGCAGCCAGAGCGCGAACTTGTGGCCGCGCGGCTGGGCCGTGCCCTGCAGGCCGGCCAGCAAGGCATCGGCGCGCAGCTGCAGGCGCCGGCCGCGCGCATCGAGGCGGCAACGCGCCGGGTCCAGCCGGGCTTGCACGATCCAGGCTTGCGGCAGGTCGACACCCGCGGCGCGCACTTCCTCGCATGAGAGCCAGGGCTGGCCCTCGGCGTCACGCTCGATGTGCAGATAGGCGCCCATGAAGCTGTAGCGCTGACCCTGCACATCGGCCCAGCGCGCCGGCGCGGCCCAGACCCAAAGCTCGGGCAGCCCTTCCACCAAGGCCGGCATCACAAAGAACCACAACCCCGGCGCGCAGAAGATCAAGCCCCAAAAGCCCAGCGCCCAGAGCGGCAACAGGCACAGCAACAAGCCGAACACGCCCTGGCCCAGCAGGCGCAGGCCCGACTGCTCGCCATTGCTGCGGCGCGCCGCCGCGCGCATGGCCCGCCGCAGCGCCTGGCTTTGGCGGGCGGCGATGGCGTCCAGATCGGCCCAGGCCATGACCGTGGCTGCCCTTCAGCCGCCCCTCAGCCGCCGCGCAAATGCCGCAGCGGCACGCCGCCGCCGGCCTTCACTTCGCCGAGCGAGAAGCTGGTGTGCACGTCCTTGACATTGGGCAGGTGCAAGAGCGTGTCGATGGTGAAGCGGCTGAAGGCGTCGAGGTCGGTGGCCAGCACCTGCAGCTCAAACGTGCCGGCGCCCGAGATGTAGTGGCAGGAGATCACCTCGGGCAGCTGGCGCAGCGCGTCTTCCAGCGGCTTGGTCGAGGTGCCGGTGTTGCGGTCGGCGTCCACGCGCACAAAGGCGAGCACGCCCAGGCCGATCTTGCGGCGGTCGATCTCGGCGCGGTAGCCGGTGATGAAGCCCTGCTCCTCCAGCCAGCGCACGCGCCGCCAGGTGGGCGCGGTGGACAGGCCGATGCGGGCCGAGAGCTCGGCATTGGAGAGCCGCGCATCGCGCTGCAGCTCGGCCAGGATGGCGATGTGATAGCGGTCGAGGGTGTCGCCCTGGGGCGCGTCCGCGGCCGCGCTGGCATCGGCGCCCGCGTCCGTGGCCGGGTCCAAAGCCCCGTCGAGAGACTGCGGGTTTTTACTAGGTCCGGGCTTTCTCGATGCCATTTCTTGCCCCAAAACAGATTGCTGGAAAGATTATTGCTCAGCGCCTGGGTTTCCAAGACCAAATAGAAAGCACCGCTCGCGGCCCTTTCCCTACACTGGCGCCTGCCTTTTTGAAGGGCAAATCCGTGCTGCGGCCCTGTACACAGGGCCTGCAGGCCGGACATACTGTGCCGCACCCTGTGCCGGCATCCAACGCACACGGGAGCATGGCCGCCACAAGCGGCAGCAGCCAGCCCGGTTCCACCCCGAGACAAGCCGAGATCCCCACCATGAATGCTCCCCTGCCCGACCACATCCTGCGCGCGCTCGAGAAGGTCACGCTGGACGACAAATACGCGCTCGACAGCGGCCGCGCCTTCATGAGCGGGGTGCAAGCCCTGGTCCGCCTGCCCATGTTGCAGCGCACGCGCGATGCCATCCAGGGCCTCAACACCGCCGGCTTTGTGTCGGGCTACCGTGGCTCGCCGCTGGGTGGCTATGACCAGGCCCTGCAAGCAGCCAAGAAGCATCTGGCCAAGCAGAACATCGTCTTCCAGCCCGGTGTCAACGAAGAACTCGGCGCCACCGCCGTCTGGGGCACGCAGCAGCTGGACCTGTTCAAGGAAAAAGCCAAGTTCGACGGCGTGTTCGGCATCTGGTACGGCAAGGGCCCGGGCGTGGACCGCTGCATCGATGTGTTCAAGCACGCGAACATGGCCGGCACGGCCCAGCATGGCGGCGTGATCGCCATTGCCGGCGATGACCACATCGCCAAGAGCTCCACCGCCGCCCACCAGAGCGACCACGTCTTCAAGGCCGCCGGCTTCCCGGTGTTCTTCCCCAGCAGCGTGCAGGACATCCTGGACATGGGCTTGCACGCCTTTGCCATGAGCCGCTTCTCGGGCCTGTGGTCGGGCATGAAGACGATCCAGGAGATCGTCGAATCCTCCGCCTCGGTCAGCGTCGACCCGGACCGCGTCCAGATCATCACGCCGGACGACTTCCCCATGCCGCAAGGCGGCCTGCACATCCGCTGGCCCGACCCGCCGCTGGACCAGGAAGCGCGCATGATGGACCACAAGTGGTACGCCGCCCTGGCCTATGTGCGCGCCAACAAGCTGAACTACAACGTCATCGCCACCGAGAAGGACCGCTTCGGCATCATCGCCAGCGGCAAGGCCTGGAACGACACCCGCCAGGCGCTGCATGACCTGGGCCTCGATGACGACACCTGCCGCCGCCTCGGCATCCGCCTGCACAAGGTCAATGTGGTCTGGCCGCTGGAAGCGACCATCACCCGTGATTTCGCCGACGGCCTGCAAGAGATCCTGGTCGTGGAAGAAAAGCGCCAGGTCATCGAATACCAAATCAAGGAACAGCTCTACAACTGGCGCCCCGATGTGCGCCCGCTGGTGCTGGGCAAGTTCGACGACGACGCCGACTCCGGCGCCCTGGGTGGCGAATGGGGCATGGCCAACCCGAGCAAGAACTGGCTGCTGCGCCCGCAGGCTGACCTGACCCCGGCCATCATCGCCCGCGCGATTGCCAAGCGCCTGAAGAAGCTCGGCGTGGACGCCGATGTGGCCGCCCGCCTGGACGCCCGCGTGGCCCTGATCGACGGCAAGGAAAACGCACTCAAGGCCGAAGAGAAGACCGCCGGCGGCGCCGACCGCACGCCCTGGTTCTGCTCGGGCTGCCCGCACAACACCAGCACCCGCGTGCCCGAGGGCTCGCGCGCCGTGGGCGGCATCGGCTGCCACTACATGGTCACCTGGATGCCGGGCCGCAACACCGCCACCTTCACCCAGATGGGCGGTGAGGGCGTGCCATGGGTGGGCCAGTCGGCCTTCACGAACGAGAAGCACATCTTCTCCAACCTCGGTGACGGCACCTACTTCCACAGCGGCATCCTGGCGATCCGCCAGAGCATCGCCTCGGGTGTGAACATCACCTACAAGGTGCTCTACAACGACGCCGTCGCCATGACCGGCGGCCAGCAGGTGGGTGAGCGCGCCGAAGGCCACACCGTGCTGCAGATCATGCAAAGCCTGGTCTCGGAAGGCGTGGCCAAGCTGGTGATCGTTACTGACGAGCCGGACAAGTACATGGGCGTCTCCCTGCTGTCCGGCGTGACCGTGCACCACCGCGACGAGCTCGACGCCATCCAGCGCCAGTTCCGCGAGATCCCCGGCACCACCGCCATCATTTACGACCAGACCTGCGCCACCGAAAAGCGCCGCCGCCGCAAGCGCGGCAAGCTGGCCGACCCGGCCAAGCGCGTGCTCATCAACGAGCTGGTCTGCGAAGGCTGCGGCGACTGCAGCATCCAGTCCAACTGCCTGTCCATCGAACCGCTGGACACCGATTTCGGCCGCAAGCGCCAGATCAACCAGAACACCTGCAACAAGGACTTCAGCTGCGTCAAGGGCTTCTGCCCCAGCTTCGTCACCGTTGAAGGCGGCGAGCTCAAGAAGCCCAAGAAGGACAAGCGCCTGAGCCCCTTCGATGCCGCCCTGGGCACGGTGCCGCAGCCGGTGATCCCGAACGCCGAGAAGGCCTGGGGCATCGTCGTGGCCGGCGTCGGCGGCACCGGCGTCATCACCATCGGCCAGCTGCTGGGCATGGCCGCCCACCTGGAAGGCAAGGGCGTGATCACGCAGGACGCGGCCGGCTTGGCGCAAAAAGGCGGCAGCACCTGGAGCCACATCCAGATCGCCAACAGCGCCGACGCCATCCACTGCACCAAGGTGGGCACGGCCGAGGCCGATCTGGTGATCGCCTGCGATTCCATCGTCGCCGCCAACAAGAGCACCCTGGCCGTCATGCGCGAAGGCCACACCTTTGTGGCGCTGAACACCCACGGCTCGCCAACCGCCAGCCTGGTCAACAACGCCGACTGGAGCTTCCCCGGCGCCGCCTGCGAAGCTGCGGTGGCGGCCGCGGTGGGCAAGGAGCATCTGGGCCTGTTTGATGCCGAGGAAGTGGCCGTCAAGCTGATCGGTGACTCGCTCTACACCAACCCCCTGATGCTGGGCTACGCCTGGCAAAAGGGCCGCGTGCCCCTGAGCTATGCCGCCCTGATGCGCGCCATCGAGCTGAACAATGTGCAGATCGACAACAACAAGGCCGCCTTCGAGTGGGGCCGTCGCTGCGCCATCGATCTGGCCGCCGTGCAAGGTCTGTACGCTGCCCGCCAGGTCATCAACATCGTCAAGCGCCCCGGCGTGGACGAGCTGGTGGCCAAGCGCGTGGACTTCCTGACCGGCTACCAGAACGCCGCCTATGCCGCGCAGTACAAGGCCTTCGTCGAGAAGGTGCGCGCGGCCGAGGGCAGCCTGGGCAGCACCGCGCTGACCGAGGCCGTGGCCAAGTACCTGTTCAAGCTGATGGCCTACAAGGACGAGTACGAAGTCGCCCGCCTGCACACCGACAAGAGCTTTGTCGAGAAGGTGGCCAGCCAGTTCGAAGGCAACTACAAGCTGGTGCACCACCTGGCCCCGCCGCTGCTGGCCAAGAAGAACGCCAAGGGCGAGCTGGTCAAGCAGCAGATGGGCGCCTGGGTCCGCCCGGCCTTCGGCCTGCTGGCCAAGCTCAAGGGCCTGCGCGGCACGGCGCTGGACGTCTTCGGCTACACCGCCGAGCGCAAGATGGAGCGCGCTCTGATTGGCGAGTACCGCGCCAGCATCGAAGCCATCCTGGCCAAGGGCCTGACCGCCGAGCGCCTCAAGCTGGCCACCGAGATCGCCCGCATCCCCGAGGAGATCCGCGGTTATGGCCATGTCAAGGAACGCCATGTCCACGCGGCCAAGGCCAAGTGGGAATCGCTGATGCAGCAGTGGAAGCAGCAGGCCTGATCGTTAGGCACTCAGCTGGACACAAAAGCCCGCCCGGATACGGCGGGCTTTTTCTTTGGGCTTTTGCGTGATTGCGTCTGCGCTGGCGTTTGAACAGCAGGAAGCGACCACAGAGTCACGGAGACACGGAGGACTTCAGAGGCGATGCGGGGGCCGTGCGGGTGATGATCGGCATAGATCTAAGCGCATGTTTGCGCTGAGCAAGCGCTTGGGCATGACGTTGCGGCGGCTATGGCTTTGCAGCGGTAGCAGTCCTCCGCCCGAACAGGCGCAACCCACGCTGACCGCCATTAAACGGTCGCTCGGCATGACGCGCCGCGGGCGGCACGAAAGTCAACTGTAGGTGGCGCAGTTTCACTGCAACTTGCGGGAGAGGGGCTTTGTCGGCAAGGCCTAGACTAGGCCGTATGAAATATGACATCTTTATCAGCCACGCCAGCGAAGACAAGGATGAGATCGCTCGGCCGCTCGCTCAACAACTCATCGGCCGTGGGTTTCGTGTCTGGTTGGACGAGATGGAGCTCTGCATAGGAGACAGCCTGCGTCGCAGGATCGACGAAGGCCTGGCTAATTCGAGCTTCGGCGTTGTTGTCTTGAGCCCCAGCTTTTTTCAGAAGGAGTGGCCAAACAAGGAACTGGATGGGCTAGTCGCACGCGAAGACGGCAAGGCAACAGTGATCCTGCCCATTTGGCACAACGTATGTCGCGACGACATCGTCAAGTTCTCGCCCCCGTTGGCAGACAAGTTGGCCGCCCCGACCTCAAAGGGGTTGCACCACGTCGTTGACCAAGTGGTGAAGGCCGTGACGTCACGCAGGCGAGCCAATGCCGGTCATGCCCCGACGGAGCAACGGCTGCCAGTTGAATCCGAGAAGGGACACAGTATTGAAGACCTGATTCTCCAGGTAATTGACCGCGTCTCAGAGCTGGCCGAGCATGGAGCTGAGCCAGTGACAGGCGTTCGGACAGGCTTTATTGACTTAGACGGCATCACCGCCGGACTTCAGCCTGGAACCCTGAACCTCCTTGCAGGTCGACCGGAGACTGGTAAGACCACCTTCGCACTAGAGGTGGCGCAACATGTCGCGACCGTGGAGGGATTGCCGGTGGTCGTCTTCGCACCTGCAACATCAGCACGTCAGACCGCAGATAGGCTAGTTTGCTTGACCGGCAACATCTCGCAGGCACGTCTTCGGATAGGTGCTCTAAGCGATGATGAATGGGGCCGTTTATCCGAGGCGGTTGACAGATTGGGACGCGCGGCGCTGTTTGTCTACGACTCACCCGATACGACCATCGCTGAGGTGAAGGTCGAGGTCGGGAAACGGGCAAGACTTTCGGGCGCGCTTGGTGCCGTAGTGGTGGACTCACTTCAGGAGTTAATGGGCGGTGTCGCAGATGACTCGGCTGCAATCTGTCGTGAACTGAAGAAGCTTGCGCGTGAGTACAACTGCCCGATTTTGCTCACTTCTCATCTGACCCGAACGGTCGAGACGCGTGCTGACAAGAGGCCATATCTGAGTGACTTAAAAGAGGTTGGTGAAATCGATCCATACACTGACGTCGTGCTCTTCATGTACAGGGATTCGCTCTACAGCTGGACGTCCTTAGAGCCGGACGTTGTCGAGGTCATCGTTGCGAAGCAACGAGAGAGTGGCGTTGTTGCGACCGTAAAGCTCGCCCTTTCGAAAGATGCCGGAAGGCTCGTTAACCTCGCGCCGCCTGATGTGGCGGGGGCGGAAAGGCCAAACTTGTTGGCCGCGCAGTTTGAGCGGGGCAGGGAAGTGGTTGCATGGCATCGGGTTTTGCAATCTGTGCAAGAGGAGCATCGACTAGCCGCCGTTTCGAAATTCCAAACGGCCGTTACCGAGTTCCACCAAATTGGCGGCAGTCTTGAGTCCGAGACCGATGCGCTCGGTGTCGCCATACCGGTGCCCAAGCTGTCTGATGGGACAGCGGTACCCTATGAAGCAGGGCGCCTTTTCGCGGAGAGTTTGGCGGATCACCTCCTGAGCCGGACTTGAGTCATTTCAAGTCGCCGGTATCCATGACTGGTGTTCGCGATAGCTGCCACTCATGCGAGCCAAGCGAGTGACTCACATCAGCCTAGAGCTGGCACATCAGTTGCCCTGAACCCGCCAGCGAGTTGTGCAGCCATGGTCTGTGCAAAACGGGTCCCAGGGTCAACGAGGTCAGAGTCCGCATGCTTGGGGCGCCGCCTGCGCACTCACCGGACATAGGACAACGGCAGTGCCGTCGTGAACTTCAGCAACTCCATCGCGAAGCTGGAGCCGACATCGAAAAGCTGCGTGCCGACGGTCAGTCTTTTGTAGACCGCGTCGTAGGCGAAGATGTCGGGCACGACGACGCGCGGCGGGTAGTCGACCTCGCCGCTCAACCTGTAGACATCGTCCACCTCGGGAATCGCCTGCACGGTGGCGCGGAAGCGATCGAACCAAGCATTCCTGCGTGTGCGTGGCGATGCACACCGAGACAAAGCCGGTCACGCCGACATTGAGCGCCTGCGCGTCAGAAACAACTGGGCTGATCGCAGGCTGAGGCTCAGCCGCAAGAATGCCCGCCCCCAAGCCCGCCGCGTGGACCCCGCTGCGGGCCTTGCTTGCTCTTTTCGGGCGATGATGTCCCCCACCCCCCCCGGAGCCCTCGCATGAGCCAGAGCATGAACAATAGCGACAACAACAGCAGCAACACCCCCGCCGCCCCCTTCGACCGCATCCACGCTCGCAGCACCGAGCTGGGCGAAGGTTTGACCATCCGCCGCGCCCTGCCCACCAAGCAGCGGCGCCGGGTCGGCGCCTGGTGTTTTCTGGACCACATCGGCCCCGTGCAGTTTGAGGGTCAGGCGCTGGAGAACGGTGGAATGCATGTTGGCGCCCACCCGCACATTGGCCTGCAGACCTTCACCTGGATGATCGAGGGCGAGATCCTGCACCGCGACAGCCTGGGCAGCGAGCAGCTGATCCGACCCGGTGAGGTGAACTTGATGACGGCCGGGCACGGCATCGTGCACACCGAGGATGCGCCCGCCGGCACCGCACGCATCCACGCCGCCCAGCTCTGGATCGCCCTGCCCCCGGGTGAGGAAGATCGGGCCCCGGCCTTCGAACACCATGCCAGCCTGCCGCGCTGGCAGGCGCAGGGCGCGCAATGGACCCTGCTGGCCGGCAGCCACGCCGGCCGCACAGCGCCGCCGCAGGTCTACACGCCGCTGCTGGGCCTGGAGATCCACGCGCCGAACGAAGCGGTCGAGCTGCAGCTGGATCTGCGCGGCGATTTCGAACATGGCCTGCTGCCGCTGGAAGGCGAGCTGGGCCTGGCCGGCGAGACCCTGGGCACGGGCGAGCTCGCCTATCTGGCGCCGGGGCAGGCGCCCGCGTCTTTGCGCCTCAGCGCCGGCGGCCGCCTGCTGCTGCTGGGCGGCGAGCCCTTCCCGGCCGAGATCGAGATGTGGTGGAACTTCGTC
>JAIXSD010000587.1 GCA_027484885.1 Rubrivivax sp. | reverse complement strand
TCGCCCGCCAGGGCGTCCAGTTCCACCACCGAGCCTTGGGCCAGCTGCAGGATGTTCTTGATCGGAATGCGGGTGCGGCCCAGCTCCACGGTCAGCTGGACCGGGATGTCCAGGATCATGTTGATGTCGCCGCTGGGCAAATTGTTGGGCGAGGGCGAGAAATTGGCGAAGCTGGCCGGCGCGACCTGCTCGCTGGGCTGGGACACTTCTTCGGCGACTTCGGCCGGTTTGGATTCCGCCAGGGCCGCCGCCCATTCGGCGGCCATGGCGTCTTGTTCTTCGGCGGAGGGGGTATCAGGTGACATTGCGTGCTCCCAGCCAACCCTGGTCAGGGCTGGTCAGCATTTGTTCCACTTTGATCGCGTACTTGCCATTCGAGGTGCCGTAGTGGCAGTCGTAAATCGGCACGCCGTCGATCTTGGCCTTGATCATCGTTTCCAGGTCCAGCTCGATGAAGTCACCCGGCTTGAAAGCCAGCAGCTGCTCCACCGTGGCCGGCGCCGTGCCCAGCTCGGCCACCAGCTCGACCTGCGCAGCCTGAATCTGGTGCTTGAGCAAATTGACCCAGCGGCGGTCGGGCTCGGTCGAGTCGCCCACCGTGGTCGAGTACAGCACGTCGCGGATGGGCTCTAGCGTCGCGTAGGGGATGCAGAAGTAGACCGTGCCGCTGGTCTCGCCAATTTCCAGCGTGAACGAGGTCGACACCACGATCTCGCTGGGCGTGGCGATGTTGGCGAACTGGGGCTGCATTTCCGAGCGCTGGTACTCCAGTTCGAGCGGATAGATGCCTTTCCAGGCCTTGTGGTACTCGGCCGTGATGACCTCGACCAGGCGCAGGATCACGCGCTGCTCGGTGGCCGAAAAATCGCGGCCTTCGATGCGGGCGTGGAACTTGCCGATGCCGCCGAACAGCGAGTCGATGACGGCGAACACCAGTGTCGGGTCGCAGACGATCAGACCCGAGCCACGCAGCGGCTTGACCGAGACGATGTTGAAGTTGGTCGGCACCACGATCTCGCGCAGGAAGGCGCTGTACTTCTGCACCTTGATGCCGCCGATGGCCACTTCCGGGCTCTTGCGGATGAAGTTGAACAGGCCGACGCGGATGTTGCGCGCGAAACGTTCGTTGATGATTTCCATCGTGGGCATGCGCCCACGGACGATCCGTTCCTGGCTGGCCAGGTTGTAGTCGCGTATGCCACCAACCTGCTCCTCCTCGGCGTCGAGCTTCTGGCTCTCGCCGGTGATGCCCTGCAGTAGCGCATCAACTTCGTCTTGGGAGAGGATTTGCTGATTCATGGCGAATCACCGATCTGCTTCAACAGCGGGCTCACTGGACGATGAAGGTGGAGAACAAAACCTGGGTGACCGGGCTGACCACGGCCGGCTTTTTCTTCTTCTTTTTCTTTTTCGGCGCCGCCTCGTCTTCGTGCTCGTCTTCGTCCTCCAGCTCGATGCCCATGGGGCGCACCGATTCACGCAGGACCTCGCGGGCCAGCTTTTCCTTGCCCTCGCGGCTCAGCAGCTCGGCCGACGTTTTGTGTGAGAGCACCATCAGCACATTGCTGCGGATGGCGGGCAGGTAGGCCTTGATCTGATCGGCGGTCTTGGCGTCGATCACCTCTAGCGTGATGCCGACCTGAGCAAAGCGGTCTACATCCTTGTCGGACAGATTGACGGTGAAGGGGTCCAGGGGCACGAACACCGGGGGTGTGCCGGGTTTGGGCGCGGCATGGGCCGGCGCTTCCTGGTGTGAGGACGCGGCTTCGCCGCCCTCTTCGTCATCGGCCGGGGCCTTTTTCTTCATCAAGAGCAGGGCAGCGCCGCCGCCGCCCAAGACCAGCACGAGCACGGCCGCGATGATGATGATCAGCTTTTTGTTGCCTCCGCCTTTGGGGGCTTCAGCGGGCGCAGCGGCCGGTGTAGACATGAGGACTCCTGTGCTTCTTTTCTTCAACAAGCCCGCTGCGACGCTGGCACATGGGTGCCGGGGCGCTGCGGCCATGGGTCGGGTTGGAGCTGATTATTGATGCTGCCATCCTGTCCCAAGGGGAGAAAAGGCCGACCGGTGCTCGTCATTTCGGTGCCGCCTCGGCCGCTTGTTTCTAGGCGTACAAATCGACCACGCCCTGGCTGCGTCGCATGGGGCCAGGGCTGGCAGCCAAGTCTGATCCCGCGCCGTCCACGCGCATCTCGCGGCGGCTGCCGCGTCCGTCGGCCTTGCGGCCCTCGTCGCCGCGCGACTCGGTTTGCGCCGATGGGTCTCGGGCTTGCTGGAACACGCCGCCGCCGCTCAGCGTCAGACCGCTGTCACGCAGGGCGGCCGCCAGATCGGGCAGGCTTTGTTCCAGCACCTGGCGCGTCTCGGCATGCTCGGCATGGAAGGAAATCTGCGCCTGCTGGCCCTCCAACACGATCTGCACCTGCACCGGGCCCATCTCGGCCGGGTTCAGGTGGAGCTGGGCTTCTTGCACGCCATCGGCGGCCAGCACGCTGAGCCTCGCGCCTAGCTCGGGGGCGAAAGCCGGGGCATGCAGGGGCGACTGCAGGTGCAGCTGGGCGCTCTCAGCGCTGCTGCCGTTGGCCGAAGCGGGGGCAGTGGCGTCGGCGGCCTGGCTGCGGCTCAGTGCGTCCAGGCCCGTGGCGGCCTGGGCTGCGCTCAAGGCGGCGGGTGCGGCGGGGCTGGCGCCATCCGGCGTGCCGCCAGCGCCCTGCAGCATGCGGGCGAAGTTGCTGCCTTCGCTATTGGCCAGGGGCAGCGGGCCGGCCGCGCCTGTGGCGGCTTGGCTGGTGCCCACGGCATTCAGGTCCTTGCCGAACACCTGAGCCTGGGCGCGGTCCACGGTGCTGGCGCGTCGGCTGCAGAGATCGCTGGCCCCGGGGATGCTGTCGCGGCGCAGGCTGCGGCTGCCGTCCGGGCGGGCGGCGAAGGGGGCGGTGCTGGCGTCGAGTTCACCCGTCTCGCCGGGCCGGCCGCCGCGAGCGGCCTCGATGGCGAGTGCGTCGGAATCGCTGTCCTCTTCCTGGTCCTCAGGCTGTGCCTGCTCTCGGCCTTGGCCGTTCCAGGCCTGCGTTTCGCTGCGGGGTGTGCTGGGCTCGGCGGTGGCTGGGGCTTTGGTGGCGGCAGCGGTATCGCCGCTGCGTTCATCGCTTGTGGCCTTGCGGGTGCTGGCGCTGCTGCGATCGAGCTCGGCGCCGGTGTCGCTGCCACCCGATTTGCTGGGGGGCTGCGCACTCAAGGCCTGGCGCTCGGCTGCGCCTGCGGCTTTGGCACCGGACTGATTCTGGGCGCGGCGGGCGGCCAGTTTCTGATCCTGGCTTTGGGTTTCGCTGCGGCGCTCGGCCAGTCGCTCGGCGCTGCGGTCGGGCGCGGCCGGCCGCAGGGCGGCGGGTGCCGAGGCGGGCGCTGTGGGCGCTGCTGCGGTCGCCACCGTGGGCTTGGGTGCGGCGGCGGCCACATCCAGCTTGTTCAACATCTGCTTGAACTGCAGGGCGGTTTCTTCGCTGCTGGCGCTGGGTGTGAACCGTGGGGCCGAGGCGCCAGATTGACGCAGAGCGGCCACGCGGGCGCTGTCCTGGGCGGCCAGCAGTTGGGCGTTCAAAGGGCTGGACATCGGGGCACTCCTGGCTTGCGCAGCCGGCTCAGGCGCTCAGGCGCACAAAGGGGTTGGCGCTGGCGTAGGCGGCGCGCGAGGCCTGCTCGTCGGTGGCCTTTTGTTCCTGGCGCTGGGCGCTTCGGCTGATCTCCAGGCGGCGCCGCTCCAGCAGCTTGCGCACCGAGGCCACGCGCATCTCCAGCGCTTGCAGCTGTTCGCGTGCGTTTTGCACGCGCTGGTCGGCGAATTCGGCGATGTGGCTTTGGCTGGTGATGGCGTCGTTCAGGCGCATGCCGAAGTTTTGGTAGCAGCCGACGATGTCCATCGTGCCCTGGCGTGCGAACTGCTGGCTCCAGCGCAGCTGGTAGTCGTTGCGGTACTGGGCCAGATCGCCATGCTGGGCGCGGGCGCGATCAGCGCGGGCCTGGGCGTCTTGCAGCTGGCGCAAGCCCTCGTCACGTTCGGCCTCGGCCCGTTCGAGCAGGATGCTCAGGACCTGGAGATTGCTGGAACTGCTGCTCATGTAGCGATCCTCGGTAAAGCGGCGAGGTCCGATGCGGACCCCTGGTGTATCGGCAGAATTCAGGCGTCCTTGATGACGGCCGACAGCTGGCGAACGCTGTCAGCCAGCAAGGCCGGGCTGTGCATGTCCTGCTGCAGCAGGCGGCTGATGTCGGGGTGCAGGCGTACGGCCAGGTCCAGTTCGTGGTCATGCCCGGGCGCGTAGGCACCCAGCTGGATCAGGTCGCGGGCCTTGTTGTATTTGGCGAGCAGCTGGCGGCAGCGGCGGGCGGCGTCGATATGGCTTTGCGGCGCGACATTGGTCATCACCCGGCTGATCGAACGTTCGATGTCGATGGCCGGGTAATGGCCGGCCTCGGCCAGCTCGCGGCTCAGCACGATGTGGCCGTCCAAGATGCCGCGCGCCGCATCGGCGATCGGGTCTTGCTGGTCGTCGCCCTCGCTGAGCACGGTGTAGAAAGCGGTGATCGAGCCTTCGCCCGGCAGGCCATTGCCACTGCGCTCCACCAGCTGGGGCAGCTTGGCGAAGCAGCTGGGCGGATAGCCCTTGGTGGCCGGCGGCTCGCCGATGGCCAGGGCGATTTCGCGCTGGGCCATGGCATAGCGGGTCAGCGAGTCCATCAGCAGCAGCACATGCAGGCCTTGGTCGCGGAAGTTTTCGGCGATCGCTGTGGCGTAGTGCGCACCTTGCATGCGCACCAGGGGCGGGGCATCGGCCGGCGCTGCCACCACGACCGAGCGCTCCAGGCCTTCCTCGCCGAGGATGTCCTCGATGAATTCCTTCACTTCCCGGCCGCGTTCGCCGATCAGGCCGACGACGATGACATCGGCCTGCGTGTAGCGGGCCATCATGCCCAGCAGCACCGATTTGCCGACGCCGGTGCCGGCGAACAGGCCCAGGCGCTGGCCCCGGCCCACGGTCAGCATGGTGTTGATGGCGCGCACGCCGGTGTCCAGGGGCATGCGCACCGGGTCGCGGTCCATGGCGTTGATGGGGCGTCGCACCATGGGCTCGGCATGGGCCATCTGCAGCGGGCCGCGGCGGTCCAGCGGGTGGCCGTGAGAATCGACCACACGGCCCAGCAGGCCTTGGCCCATGGGCAGGTGCAGGCCGCGGTCTTCGTTGCGGCGCCAGGGGTGCATGGGCTTGCCCAGCTGCGGGCCCATCAGGGGCAGGGCGCGCGGCACGACCATGGCGCCGCTGGACAGACCCTGGATTTCATCGGTGGGCATCAGATAGGCGCGGTCGCCCGAGAAGCCCACCACCTCGGCATTGACCGGGCGCTGGCCACGCTGCGGGTTGGCGCTGGAGCTGGGCATGTGGATCTCGCAGACCGAGCCCACCGGCACCTTGACGCCGGTGGCTTCCAGCACCAGGCCGGCCACGCGCACCAGCTTGCCCTGCGATTCCAGCGGCGTGCTGTTGCTGGCGAACTCTTGCAGATTGCTCAGGTATTGCAGCCAGCGGCCTTGGCGGCCGGCGGCCGGGCTGTCGTCCTCGGCGCCATCGCTGAGGTCGTCGGCCGCGATCTCGTCGGCCAGGGTGCTGAAGTGCTGCTCCATCACAGGGCCTCCGCGGAAGGCGGTGTGGGTTCGGCATCGGCGCGGCCGCTGCGGCGGTCTTCCCACAGCGAGGCCTGGCCCATGGCAGCGGCGGCTTGCTGCCAGCGGGCGGCCAGGCTGGCGTCGACGCTGCTGATGTCGGAATCGACCCGGCAGCCGCCGCGCGGTACATCGGCGTCGGGCAGCAGCTGGGCATCGCGGGCGCGCAGCTCTTCGCCGGCGCCTTCCTGCACCAGCGGGTAGTCGCTGGGGTTGACGCGCACGCGCACATGGCGGGCCGACAGCTGCAGCGCTTCCACCGCATCGTGGGCGACCTTGGCGATGTGCTCGGGGCGCTGGGTGATCTCGCTGCGCACCACCTGGCGGGCCAGCTCCACAGCGCAGCGCGCCAGGCTGCGGGCCATCTCGTCTTCCAGCGCACGGAAATCGGCATCGAAGCTGCTCACCAGCTGGCCGATCTGGGCGCTCATCTGCTGGGCAAAGCTCTTCTTGAAGGCATCGAGCGCAGCCATGCCGTCGCGGTAGCCATCCTGGTAGCCGGCTTGGCGGGCGGCATGCAGCAGCTCCTGCAGATCGGGTTCCGGCGGCGGCGCGGGCTCGGCCACCTCGGGCTGGGCGTTGGCCGGCGCCGGGGCGCTGATCGGCGCACGCTGGGTGTTCACGGCGCCGTGAAAGGCATCCGGGTTCCAGGCGGCGAAGCTCTGTACCTCTTCGCGCGGGATGAAGCGGCTGTAGCTGCTGGTGCGTTGCGGCGCGGCAGGATCACGCGGCGGCGGCGGCACTTGGCGGGGCGGTCGAGGGGTCATGCTTGCCCCTCGTTCGGCGAGTACACCTCTCGATCCCCCGAGGGGATTCGGGCCCGCTTGGGGCGGCCCGGCGCTGGGCCCGAAATGATGGTCTGGCTAGGCATGATTGGCTTTCGTCAGACGAATTGGTCGTCGCCGCCGCCGGCCAGCACGATGGTGCCTTCGTCCACCAGGCGGCGCACGATCTTGAGCATTTCCTTCTGCTCGGCTTCCACCTCGGACAGGCGCACCGGGCCGCGCGATTCAAGGTCTTCGCGCAGGGTCTCGGCCGCGCGGCTCGACATATTGCGCAGGATCTTTTCGCGCAGCTCGGCGCTGGCACCTTTGAGGGCCACCACCAGGGATTCGCTCTGCACTTCCTTGAGCACGGCCTGGATGCCCTTGTCGTCGATCTTGTCCAGATCGTCGAAGGTGAACATGTTGTCCATGATCTTCTGGGCCAG
>JAIXSD010000582.1 GCA_027484885.1 Rubrivivax sp. | reverse complement strand
GGACATCAGCCTGCCGGCCGAGCTGATGGCCCAGCGCCTGCCGCGCTTTGCCCTGCTGGGCCTGTGCGAGAACGCCATCAAGCACGGCATCGGCGCGCGCCGCGAGGGCGGCTGCCTGCAGATCCACGCAGTGCACGAGGGCAGCAGCCCGGTGTGGTGCTTGCGCGTCGAGAACCCCAGCGCACCGCGCCTCGAATCCACCCCGGGCCTGGGCAGCGGCCTGGCCCAGCTGGGCGAAAGCCTGCGCCTGCAATTGGGCGCAAGCGCCGAGCTGCAAGCCGGCCTCGATGCCACAGGCCGGCACCACCGGGTCGAGCTGCGCCTGCCCTGGCAAGAGGCCACTGCTCCATGACCCTGATGAAGCCCCCGCCCCTGCGCCTGCTGCTGGTGGACGACGAACGCCTGGCCCGGCTGGAGCTGCGCAGACTGCTGGCAGCGCACGACGATGTGGAGGTGCTGGCCGAGGCCAGCAGCGGCGATGAGGCCCTGGCCCTGCACGCCCGCCTGCAGCCAGACGCCCTGCTGCTCGATGTGCAGATGCCCGAACTGGACGGCCTGGCCGTGGCCCGCGCCCTCAACGCCGAGACGCGCATCATCTTCTGCACCGCCCATGCCAGCTTTGCGGTCGAAGCCTTCGACCTCAATGCCCTGGACTATCTGGTCAAGCCGGTGGCGGCCGAACGCCTGGCGCAGGCGCTGCAACGCCTGCGCGCCGAGCTACAACACGCCAGCGGCCCCTATCTGCCCGACGAGCACCGCGTGCTGCTGCGTCGCGGCGAACAGATGGCCCTGATCCGCCTGGGCGACATCGCCTTGATCGAAAGCCGCGACAACTACCTGGAGCTGCACACGCCGCAAGGCGTGTTCCTGCTGCCGGGCAGCCTGGCGCGCCTGCTGCCCCGCCTGGACCCGCAGCGCTACCAGCAGATCAACCGCCAGGCCCTGGTGCGCCTGGATGCCATCGCCCGCCTGCAGCCCGGCGACGACAGCGGCCTGCGTCTGCAACTGCACAGCGGCCAATGGCTGACGGTGTCACGCCGGCAAAGCCAGGCCTTGCGGCAGCGCTTCAGCCTGGCTTGACGGCCCGAGCAGGCAGCGGTCAACGCAGGGCCGTGGCCCGGCGTTGCACCACATCGCCACTCTGCAAGGCCGCCGATGAACACGCCAGCCACCTCTTGCCCGGCTCCACAAGCGCAGCTGCGCCGTCGCTGCTGGGCGGCGGCTTTCAGCCTTTGCGCGCTGCTGGCGGCGCCCTCGGCCTGGGCCTTCCGCTGCAATTCCTTCGTCATCGACGCGGGCATGGTCAAGGCCGAGGTGCTGCGCAAATGCGGCCCGCCCAGCCTGCAAGACCAGCGCATCGACCGGCGCATCCTCCGCCTGCGCGTGCCTGCCGCGCCCAGCAGCGGCCTGCCACCCGGCAGCACGGTGGAGCTGGAGCGCGAGCGCCAGGTGCTGATCGAGGAATGGGTCTACAACTTCGGGCCGCAGCAATTCATGCAGCAGCTGGTGTTCGAAGACGGACGGCTGGTGTCCGTCAAGGACTTGGGTTACGGCAGCTGAGCGCCGGGCCTGCGCTCAAGGCTGGGCTCGGGCCGCCTCCGTCTCGCGGCGCTGTGCAATCAGCGCCCACCAGCGCTCCATCAAGGCCAAACGTTCGGCCGACACATCCTGGCCTTGCACCAGGTAGATGTCCATCTGTAGCAAGGGCTTGCTCAGCACCGCCAGGCCCTGAAGGCTTTGCGCATCGGGCGCCAGATTGAGCTCGGGGGCAGTTACCAAGGCCAGATCGATGCGCCCGGCGCGCAGCTTGGCCAGCAGCTGCGCCATGCTGTGGGCCGAATCCTCAACCCGAAAGCCCAGCTGGCGCAGCGGTTCGGCCGTGATGCGAACACCGGCCCGCACGCCCACCAGGGGTTGGCCCACGCTACCCGCAGGGCCGCGCATGGCCTGGCCGTCCCAGTCCAGAGCGGAATCAGCCCGCTTGAGCCAGACCAGATGGAGCGGAAACAGGCTGCGCGAGGCATCGAGCTGGCCTGCACGCAAAGGGAACTGCAGCTCCCGCAGATTGACCGGGGTTGGGCCCGCCAGGGCCGCCTCGATCAGCCCCTGATCCAGCATCAGGCGGCAGCGGCGCGGGGGCAGACGCAACAACTCCAGCTCCAAGCCCAGCTGGCGTGCAGTTTCCAGCAAGGTGCGCTCGACCGAGCCCGGATGCTCGGCCTGGTTGTTCAGATAAGGCGGGGCATGAAGGTCGGTGACACAAACCCGCCAGCGCTTGGGCCCGTCCGCAGGTTCTGCCGACCAAACCGCTGCCGGCCCAAAGCACCAGGCCAGGATCAGCGCGAGCGGTGCCCGTCGTTTCATGCCGGCAAGCTTACTGCAGGCCGGCAGCGCCACGCCAGGCCCTTCTCGCTGCTCATCCGGGAGGCAAGACCTGGCCCCGAGGCCAAACCCTTGAAAGCTGGAGGCGAAAAAAAGCCGACCCGAGGGTCGGCAGTTGATGCGAAGCACGCTCAGCTCAGGCCGGAGCCGGCGGCTTTGCGCCTCAGTTGGCGGCCGAAGCGGCAGCGGCCGGAGCCTTGGGCTCGTCGAACTTGGCACCGCCCTTGTTGGCCATGTAGACCACGGCGCGGGAGATTTCGAAATCGCTGAAATCACCACCACCTTGCGCGCCCATGGCGCCCTTGCCCTTCAGGGCCGAGGTCAGCAGGGCGTCGTAACCGGTCTTCACGCGCGGGCCCCAGGCGGCTTCGTCGCCCAGCTTGGGAGCGCCGGCAGCGCCGGTCGAGTGGCAGGCCGCGCACTGGGCCTGGAACACCTGCTCGCCGGTCTTCAGGGCGGCAACGTTGTTCAGATCCTTCAGCTCGATCGCGCCGATGGGCTGGATGCGGGCGGCCACGGCCTGGGCTTCCAGGGCCTCGGTGCCGGCGGAGGGCTTGGAGTCGCTGGTCACATAGTTGGCCAGCAGGATGATGGCGATGATGGGCACGACGAAGGCAAAGAACACGGCCCAAGCCAGTTGCTTGGGGGTCTTGATCGGGCCTTCATGGGCTTCGTCAGCATGATCGTGCTCGTGTGCGTGATTCTGGTTTCCGCTCATGAAATCCTCGTTGGCGTCGGCAAGGGAAGATGCAATGCCCGGCAATTCACCGGACGCAAAACCGGCAGATTATATCTGCCAGCACCTGGGGAGAGCAGCAAGGCTTGAGCCATGTCACAGCAGGAACGGCCGCTGAGGTTAGAATGCGCGTTCCCGGCGACCGTGGTGAAGTGGATATCATTGGGCCCTCCGAAGGCTTAGGCGCAAGTTCGATTCTTGCCGGTCGCACCACCGGGCTCCCCAGGCTCCATCGCCTCCTCTCGCGCAGACCCGCACGCAGCTCACGCTGCAGCCTCACGCGTCTCCGCTTTCCCCCCGCAGATTTCTCTCGATCAGCCTTGCCGCCAAGCGGCCAGTGCGCTGAGCCCGTGGCTTGCCGGTTGCGCCGCTTGCAGCACCTGTTGGCACAACACATCGGGTGGCTGGCCTTGTGACCAGGCCTCGGCCACACCGGTCAGCAACTGGCGGGCGCTGCGCGACAGACCGCCCTCGACCGGGTCGGCGGCCAGGGCCTGCAGGCGCTGGATGTAGAGCTGGCGCGCGGCCTCGCTGCTGTTGATCAGGCGCAGCAAGGCCTGACCCTGGCGTTGGAACTCCCGTTCTCCAAGGCCGGCGCCACCGGCCGCCGCGCGCTCATCAAGCCCCAGGCAGAGCAAATACTCCAGAGGCCCGAGCGTGCGCCAGGCTCCAAACTGCTGGGCGGCCGACAGGACGGGCGGGCCCGAACGCGTCGCAGCGCCCCAGGCCTGGCGGCGACCGCTGGGCAGGCGGCCCGTCTGCAAGCCGGCCAACAAGGTCTGGGCCAGCACGGCGCAGGCCTGCGCATCGCCGCGCTCCCCCACCACGGCCAGCAGGTTCAAAAAATCGGGGTACAGCGCGTCACCGAGGCTGCGACAGACCTGCTCCAGCAAGGCCAGGCGCGCCTCCTCGCCGGGCAAATCCACACATCCGGACAGCAAGGCCTGGGCCGCGGCCGTCCAGTCGGGCTCGCGGCGCGCCTCGGCCATGTCGGTTCAGCCCTGAGGCCGCAGGGCCGCCAGCACCCGCTCGGCATGGGCTTGCACCGAGAGCCCGCGCGCCTGCGGCTCAACCTCGGCGCGCAGCAGGGGCGCGGCGTCCGATGCTGCACCGGCCGCAAGCGGCACCCAGGCGGCCAAGCCCGCCGCAGGCACGGCCCCAGCCGCCACCCCGTGGGTGTGGCTGAAGGCAAACGTGGAGCTGGCAAGCGTGTTCATGAATGAAGAAGGGCGGGGTGCGTTGTTCGAGGCCTGAAGCCTAAGCCGCGGCAAGGGGTTTGGGAATTGCGGTCGTTCCTAATCCCCTGCCGCTGCGGCAGCGCTTCAGCCCCATTGCGGACAGCCCTAGTTGCGGTCATCCGCATTGCGAACGCCCCCAACTTACGCGCCGGCTTGCAAATCGTTTCAATGGCCAGGCAGTTGATCGCGGGCGGCCCCTGGTTCCACCGCGACGCCCAAACCTCGCATCCCGACGGATGCGAAACGGGCGAGGTTCCAACACCCATGAGTCTTTTCACACTCATTCATTCGTCCACCCACTGATTCTTTTGCAAGGAGAGACCGACCATGTTCACCAACAACGTTTCCTCGACCAGCGCCGGCATCGCCATCGGTGGCTGCGGCCCCGTCGACCGCAGCAACCCCAGCCACGCCAGCACCTCGATGCAAGGCGGCCAGGCCGTGTTCGAGAACGACAACTACCGCATCACCGCGGCCGATGCCAACCG
>JAIXSD010000503.1 GCA_027484885.1 Rubrivivax sp. | reverse complement strand
TGGACCTGGAGCTTCGAGTGATGAGGAAGCGCCAGCCTGCCTCGACCCCGCAGCGCCGCCGCCGACAGGCGCTGGCCTTGCTGGCGCTGCTCGCCACGGCCCTGAGCCCGGTGCGTGCCGGCCTGGGCCTGGACGATGCCCAGCTCAAGGCCGCCTTCATCTACCGCTTTGCCCAGTTCACCCAATGGCCGGGGCCGGTGCCGCAGGAGTTCAGCTACTGCGTGGCCGGCGCGCCAGCCCTGCGTGATGCCATGGCCGGCCTGCCGCAAAAGCCCCATGCCGCGGCCACAGTCAAGGTGCGCAGCGTCACGGAGCCCCAGCAGGCCTTGAGCTGCCAGGTGCTGGTGCTGGGCCTGAGCGAGCGGGCCGATCTGCTGCGCTGGCAGCAGGCCCTGGGGGCCGAGCCGGTGCTGGTGGTGGGCGACAGCGCCGAGGCCTTTCGTGCGGGCGTGTCGATCGCCTTGCTGGTGGAGCCCAATGGCCTGGCCTTTCGCATCAACCACAGCGAAGCCAAGCGCCGCGGCCTGAGCCTGAGCTCGCAGATGCTCAAGCTGGCGCGTGAGGTGAAGTAGCAGCCGGGGTTCTGCCCACAGGTCGCGCCGGCCGCATGGTCCGTTTGCGCCAAGCCCGCTTCACTGCCTTGTCACCCCGGGCTTGAAGAATGCGCCGCGTACGCAGGCCCCTGCTCCTGCGCCCTACGGAGCTTTCTTCCTCATGAACACCCAGACTTTCGCTCGCGCCCCGGGCGCCCTGAACACCTTGGTTCTGGCCCTGACCCTGGTCGCCGCTGCCGCCTCGGCCCAGGCCCAGAGCAACACTCTGGTCGGCTGGGCCAAGATGCCCGCCAACACCTTCGCCGACGGCCCGACCTCGGGCCAGTTCGCCTCGGGCGCCGGTGGCAACCCGTTGCCTTTGCTGAACAAGCAGCCGGTGCAGGGCTTCTCGGCCGTGCTGAATGGACCGAGCGCGGGCAGCTACCTCTTCATGCCGGACAACGGCTTCGGCACCCAAGGCAATTCCGGCGACACCTTGCTGCGCATGTATGCCGTGACGCCGGACTTCAAGACCGCCCTGGGCGGCAGCGGCACCGTTTCGGCCGCGAACTACCAGACCGGCGCCAGCCTGCCGGCCTTCAACGTCGACAGCCGCATCACCCTGGCCGACCCGGACCGCAAGCTCGGCTTCAAGATCCAGGCCGACTACACGAACTACTACAACAACGCCGCCAACCCCCTGGTCGATGCCAGCATCCGCTCGGGCCGCCTGCTGACCGGCGCCGATTTCGACATCGAATCGGTGCGCAAGGACAAGAACGGCAATCTCTGGTTCGGTGAGGAGTTCGGCCCCTTCCTGGTCAAGGCGGATGCCTCCGGCAAGGTTCTGCGCACTGAAGTCGGCCTGCCCGGCGTGATGTCACCGCAGAACCCTTACCTCAATGGCGGCGTGGCGAATCTGCCCGGCTCCGGCGGCTTCGAGGGCATGGCCATCAACCCGGCCGGTGACAAGCTCTACACCCTGCTGGAAAAGAGCGTCACGGGCGATGCGGCTGGCACCCTGCGCATCAATGAATTCAGCGTCGACAGCGAGAGCTACACCGGCGCCAGCTTCCGCTACAAGCTCGATGCCGCCGGCACCAATATCGGCGACATGACCGCGCTGAACGACCATGAGTTCATCGTCATCGAGCGCAACAACGCCACCGCCACCGGCGGCGGCACGCCCTTCAAGAAGCTGTTCCGCATCGACCTGAATCGCGTCGATGCCCAGGGTTATGTCAGCAAGACCGAGCTGGTCGACCTGATGAATATCGCTGACCCGAACGACTTGAATGGTGATGGCTCCACCACCTTCACCTTCCCCTTCGTCACCATCGAGAGCGTGCTGGTGCTGGACGAGAACACCTTGCTGATCGCCAATGACAACAACTACCCCGGCACGGGCGGCCGCGATCTGGGCTCGGACAACACTGAGTTTCTGAAGATCCAGCTGGCCAACCCGGTGCCGGAACCGAGCAGCTACGCCATGCTGCTGGGCGGCCTGGGCCTGATGGGCGCCTGGCTGCGCCGCCGCAAGTCGGCGTGAGCCACGCGGCTGCGCTCTGAAAGCAAACAGGCCGGGTGATCGGCCTGTTTTTTTGCCTCATGCAGCCTGCAGATCCAGGCTGGGCCACTGCTCGGGTTTGATCTCGAAGCGGTGGTACCAGTCTGAGGGCAGGGTGCCGGCCCAGACGCGGTTGTGGTGGGGCTGCAGGCGCTTCTTGCCAAAGGTCAGGCGGGCTTCGGCCAGGGCCAGCAGGCTGTTGGCACTCCAGTCTCCGCCGGCCGGGCTGGCCGCAGCGCCCAGCGAGATGGTCAATGGCGCCGGGCCGTCCAGGTCGGCGCAGGCCGCTTGCACGGCCGCGCGCAGCGCTTCGGCCTTCTCGTGGGCGGCGGCCAGATCGGTGGCCGGCAGCAGCATCACGAATTCATCGCCGCCCAGATGCACCAGGCTGCCGCCCGCCGGTTGCTGGGCTTTCAGCAGGCCGGCCACGCGCAGCAACACGGCCTGCGCCTGGACCTGGCCCTGGTCTTCCAGATAGGCCTTGAAATGGTCGAGGTCCATGGTCAGCACCGCCAGCGGCTGGCCCGCAGCGCGCGCGGCCGCGGCCGCCTGATCCAGATGACCTTGCAGGGCCGGGCGGTCCAGCAAGCCGTTCAACTCCAGGGTGTCGGCAATGAGATTGGGCATATCAGCGCTCTCCGGTCTAAGGAACACCCCATCCTAAGCAGGGGGGCGAAGCCGGAGCATGCTCCTTTTCCCATGGGTCATTCGCGAGCGTCAGCCCCTTTTCTTGCCCTTTTCTTGCGCCAGATCAGCGTCTGTGAAGCTGGCGCTCGCCGGCTCAGCGGCTGTGCGAGGTCAGGCGGGCCAGGGGCGAGGCCAGGCTGACCCCCGGGGCCGCGCGTCGTGCGCCGCTGCGCGTGGGGCTGGCTTCGCCGGCGGACTCTTCCAGGGCGTCCTGCGGGCTGGTGGCGATCAGGCCGGCCGGGTCGCGCTGCATGGCCACGCCGACGGCCAGGATGTCGATCACCAGCAGGTGCAGGATGCGGCTGACCATGGGCAGGTGGGTGGAGACATCCTCGACATGGTCGATGATGAGCGCCACATCGGCCTTGCGGGCCAGCGGCGATTGGCCGGCCGTGATGGCCACCACAAAGGCGCCGCGGGCCTTGGCTTTTTCCACCACCTCGAGCAGCTCGGGCAGGCGGCCGCTGTTGCTGATGACCACGGCCACATCGCCGGGCTTGAGCACATTGGCGGCCAGCAGTTGCAAGCGCGGGTCAGTGTAGGAACAGCTGGACATGCCGAAGCGCAGGAATTTGAATTCCGCGTCCTGCGCCACCACGCCGTAATGGCCGACGGCATAAAACTCGATGCGCCCGGCCTTGAGCAGTAGGGCGACCGCCCGGTCGATCATTTCTCGGTTGAGCTGGCTGCGCACTTGCAGGATGGCCGAGGCTGTGTTGCCCAGCACCTTGGCGCCCAGCTCCAGCATGGAGTCGTCGCCCTTGACCTGGGTGTGGGTGACGGGCACGGTGCCGGTCAAGCCCGAGGCCAGGCGCAGCTTGAAGTCGGACAGGCCCTCGCAGCCCAGGGTGCGGCAAAAGCGGATGACGGTGGGCTGGCTGACATTGGCGGCGCGGGCGATTTCGACGATGGGGTCGTTCAGGGCCGAGCGCGGGTGGGCCAGCACATGGTCGGCCACGCGGGCTTCGGCCGGTGACAGGCCCGGGCGTGCGCGGCGGATCTGGCCCAGCAAGCCGGCGCCGGGCGCCTCTTCCAGCGTGGCCAGCTGGGCTTGCAGAATCGCCGAGGCGCCCTTGAAGGTGGCGTGCTCGGCGGTGATGACGAAGGTCGGGATGCCGGCGACATAGTCGCTGAAGCGGCCTTTGTCTTCGAAGCGGGCGCGGAAGCTGGAGCGATCAAAAGCCTCACCCAGGCGCGGCACGATGCCGCCGCCGATGTAGACGCCGCCCAGGGCGCCCAGGGTGACCGCCAGATTGGAGGCGGCCGTGCCGAGCAGGCCGCAAAAGACCTCCAGGGTTTCGACGCACAGGGCGTCCCTGGCGTCGAGTGCGCGCTGGGTGATCTTGGGTGCGTCCAGTTCCTCGGCCTCCTGGCCGGCATGCTCGGCCAGGGCGCGGTAGATCAGTTCCAGGCCGGGGCCCGAGAGCAAACGCTCAAACGACACATGGTCGTACTGCTTCCAGGCATGGCGCAAGATGGCGATCTCGCGTTCGTCGCGCGGGGCGAAATTGGTGTGGCCGCCTTCGGTGCCCAGGGCGATCCAGCCGTCGCCCGCCGGGATCAGGCCCGACACGCCCAGGCCCGAACCCGAGCCCAGCAGGCCGATCACGCTGGGCATGCGCGCCTCGCCACCGCCCACTTGGCGCACATCGGCGGGCGAGAGCCGCGGCAAGGCCATGGCCAGGGCGGTGAAGTCATTGACCACCACCAGGGTGTCCAACTCCAGGCGCTGGCGCATCTCTTCGATCGAAAACTGCCAGTGGTAGTTGGTCATGCGCACCTGGTCACCCTCGACCGGGTTGGCGATGGCGATGGCGGCGTGGGCGATATGGGGGGTGTCGGCCAAGCCCTTGAGGTAGGCGCTCACGGCGGCATGGAAATCGGCGTGTTCGGCGCAGCGCAGAGAGGCGATCCGGCTGAACTCGCCCGGCGCCGTCTCCAGTGCGAAGCGCGCGTAAGTGCCGCCAATGTCGGCAATCAGGCGGGGGGCATCAAACGGAGGCAAAGAGGACATCGGCGTGGGTATCCAGGCAAGGGGCAGGGCGACTGCGCATTATCAGGGCCGCTCCTGGGCGGGGTAAGCCGGGCAGTCCCTGCCATGCCGGCAGCCTGGCGGCTCTGGTGTGCGCAAAGCGCCCGAAGGCATGTGACGGGAAACTCATCGGCGGGTGATTTTGACTTGAAGTTGTAGCTTCACTACTTTTGAAGAAGATGACAAGCCCTGGCTTATTGGCCGTGTTTTGCGTGTGTCGCTCGATGTTTTCTGGAGTTATTGCCTCGGAATTGCCTGCCGGTTGGCGAGTTTCCGCCATGCCTCGGGTAGTCGCTCTTGCCATGTGAATGTAGTTTTGCTACCTTTTGTCTGTGCGAGGAGCGGGCCCAAAGGGCTGGCCGCGCAAGAACATGAGACGCAGCCGCCTTCCGGGTGGTCTGCCGCGAACGGGGACCGAGGATGCAGCGAGCAAATGTGATGGGCGTGGTTCTGAGGCTGAGGCCGGATCAGGGTGCATGCGCATGAGTGCGATTGCGCCGCGTGCATCGGCTGCTGAGGTGCCGGCCTACCCGAGTCTGGTGGCGGATGTCGGCGGCACCAATGCCCGCTTCGGCTGGTTGGCGCAGGCCGGCGCTGAAGTGACGGATGTGCAGGTGCTGCCGGTGCGTGAGCATCGCAGTCCCTTGTCGGCCGTGCAGGCCTATCTGGCTTTGCAGCAGGCGCGCCTGGGTGCGGGCTATCAGGCGCCGCGCCGACTGGCCTTTGCCCTGGCCACCTCGGTCGGGGGTGATCGCCTGGAACTGACCAATGCGCACTGGAGCTTCTCGCGCAGCGAGCTGCAGGCGCAGCTGGGGCTGTCCAGTCTCTTGGTGCTCAATGATTTCGAGGCCCTGGCCTTGTCCTTGCCGCGCTTGTCGGCGGCGCAGCTGCGCCAGTGGGGAGGCACGCGCGTGCTGCCGGGCGAGGATCTCGGGGCGGCCGGGGCTCTGGCTGTGATTGGCCCGGGCACCGGACTTGGCGTGGCCGGCGTGCTGCCCTCGCGTCATGGCTGGATGGCCTTGCCGGGTGAGGGTGGGCATATGACGCTGGCGCCGGCCGACAGCTTTGAGAGCGAGCTGCTGGCCCAGGTGCGCACCGAGTTTGCTCATGTGTCCGCCGAGCGGCTGCTCTCGGGTATCGGCCTGCCGGTGCTGCATCAGGCGGTTCGGGCCGTCTTGGCGGCGCCGCTCGCTGAGGCGCTGAGCACCGAGCAGATCGTCGAGCGTGGCCTGGCAGGTACGGATGCCTTGTGCGAGCGCAGCCTGGCCACCTTCTGTGCCTTGCTGGGAGGCTTCGCCGGCAATGTGGCGCTGGCGCTGGGTGCGCGTGGTGGGGTCTACATCGGCGGCGGCATCGTGCCGCGCCTCGGCGATTACTTTTTTGCCTCGCAGTTCCGCGAGCGCTTTGAAGCCAAGGGGCGTTTCCAGGCCTATCTGCAGGACATTCCGGTGGCTTTGATCACCGACACCTTGGCGGCGCTCAGCGGCGCCGCCCTGGCCTTGGAGCAGCAGGATTCGGTGTGCCTGTAGTTTTATGTAGTTGAATTACAAGTTGCATGACTTTCAGTCTCGGTGATGACCCTGATCTGGACTGGAAGTGGTATTGAAAATGCGGTAAATCGGCAGTTTTTTCAGAAAACAGCGTCTAAAAATGGTTGCTTGGACGCAAAACTAGGGTTTACGTTTGTTGGTCTGAAAATCTAGTTTTGATACAAACTAGCTCAGACATCAGGTTCAAAGTCATTGCGCCCGCCGCACAAGCAGCGGGGCAGGGCGGCGAAGGGTTCGTTGGTTCGGTCGTTGTTGAGTACGTAGCAAGCAGTCGAGATTCAGGAGACAAAAGATGAGTACTTCCGCAGAGAAGCGCAAGCAGGCCCTGGCAGTGCAGCGCGAAATTTTCAAAATCAACCCGGTGGCCGTGGGCTGCACCTTGTTGATGTTGGCGACGGGTGCGTTTGCTCAGCAAACGCCGGCGCAGCTGGGCACCGTGCAGGTGACCGGTATCCGCAAGGGCATCGAGGACGCCATCTCGGTCAAGAAGAACAGCGACTCCATCGTCGAGTCGATTTCTTCCGAAGACATCGGCAAGCTTCCGGACAACAGCATTGCCGAATCGCTGGCTCGCCTGCCGGGCCTGTCGGCCCAGCGCGTGGCCGGCCGGGCTCAGGTGATCAGCGTTCGCGGCCTGTCGCCCGATTTCGCCACCAGCCTGCTCAACGGCCGTGAACTGGTCAGCACCGGTGACAACCGCAGCGTCGAGTTCGACCAGTACCCCTCCGAGCTGCTCAGCGGCGTGACCGTGTACAAGACCCCGGACGCCGGCCTGATCGGCCAAGGTCTGTCGGGCACCTTGGACATGCAGACCGTGCGTCCGCTGAACTTCGGCAGCCGTGTCGTGGCCCTGAACGCCCGCGGCCAGCGCAATTCGCTCGGCGCCGCCGGCAATGCCAAGGCCACCGGCAACCGCTTCAGCGCCAGCTATATCGACCAGTACGCCGACCGCACGGTCGGCCTGGTGCTGGGCTATTCGCACCAGGAAACGCCGATCCAGGAAAACCAGGTCGGCCTGTACGAGCCCTGGGAAGCCGTGGGCAATGGCTGGCGCCCGGGCGTGGCGGCAGGTACCTTCTATTCGAACGGTATCAAGGCCCTGCGTCGCACCGGCTTCACCAAGCGTGACGCCCTGATGGCCACGCTGGAAGTCCGCGCCTCCAAGGAATGGACCAGCGTGCTGGATGTGTTCCACACCACGGCCAAGCAAGAAGACACGGCCAACCAGTTCGAAGTGAACCTGGGTGACTACAACGGCACCAACGGTGCCCAGCGCATCAACATCACCAATGTGCAGGTCAATGGCAACGGCACTTTCACCGGTGGCACGGCGGCCAATCTGTTCCCGCTGGTGCGTGGCATGTACAACAAGCGCGAAGACAAGATCGACGCTGCCGGCTGGAACAACAAGTTCAGCTTCGGCGATGTGAAGGTCACCGCCGATGTCAGCTACTCCAAGGCCAAGCGCGATGAGCTGAACCTGGAGAACAACACCCAGCTGTCGCCGGTGGGCGCCACCTCGGGTTGGCTGGACACCCTGAAGCTGAACTACGCGACCGGCGGCTTCTCCACCCTGGCGCCGACGCTGAGCTATGCCGATCCGAGCAAGCTGCTGCTGCGCGGCACGATTTACGGCTCGGGCTACGGCAAGGTGCCGAGCGTGGAAGACGAGCTCAAGAGCTTCAAGCTGGCCGCCAATATGCCGGCGCCGTCGCTGCTGAGCGGCATCTTCTCGGATGTCGAAGTCGGCCTGAACTATGCCGATCGCTCCAAGAAGAAGCGCCAGCCCGAAGGCAATATCAATCTGGGCAAGCAGGGCGAGACCGCCATCGGCTCTGAATTCCAGTACGGTCTGGTGGACCTGGGCTTTGCCGGCATCGGCAACATCCCGGCCTGGAACGTGCCCGGCGCCGTGGCCAAGTACATGACCTTCGAGCCCAGCTCGACGGCCGCCAACTACCTGATCGCCAAGTCCTGGGATGTCAACGAGAAGATCACGACGGGCTTCCTGAAGGGCTTCATCGACTCCAAGTGGGGCGGTGTGGATGTGCGCGGCAATGTCGGCCTGCAGTTGCAGCGCGTGGATCAGTCTTCGGACGCCATCCGCCTGACCGGCGGCGAGAACCCCAAGCCGGTTCACGACGGCAAGACCTACACCGACGCCCTGCCCAGCATGAACCTGGCCTTCGGCCTGACGAATGACCAGACCGTGCGTGTCGGCCTGGCCAAGCAAGTGGCCCGTCCGCGTGTGGATCAGCTGCGCTCGGCCATCGAGTTCGGCGTGGGTGACACGGTCAACTCGCAAGGCTTCCGCGAGCCCGGTGCCAGCGGCGGCAATGCCAAGGTGGATCCGTGGCGCGCCGTGGCCTTCGACCTTTCCTACGAGAAGTACTTCGGCAACAAGGCCTATGTCGCCGCCGCCTACTTCTACAAGGACCTGAAGAGCTACATCTACACCCAGAAGATCTCCAACTACGACTTCTCGGCCTACCTGCCGGATGTCAAGCCGGTGCTGGGTCCCGATGGCAAGCCCCTGCCGATTCAGCCCACCGGCACCTACACCGCGCCGGAAAACGGCAAGGGTGGTCGCCTCTCGGGTGTGGAACTGTCGGCCTCGTTGCCTCTGTCCTTGCTGACGCCGGCTTTGAGCGGCTTCGGCATCCAGGCCAGCGCCAGCTTCACCAGCAGCGGCATCAAGATCCGTGACCCGGAAAGCGCCTCCAGCGTGGGCAGCGGCGACATCACCCTGCCGGGTCTGTCCAAGCGCGTCACCAATCTGACGGCCTACTACGAGAACAGCGGTTTCGAGTTCCGCATCAGCAACCGCCGCCGCTCGGACTTCATCGGTGAAATCGGCAACTTCAATGGCGCTCGCACCCTGCGTTATGTGGTGGGTGAGAACATCACCGACGCGCAGATCGGCTACAGCTTCAACGATGGTGCCTTCAAGGGCCTGGGCCTGACACTGCAGGTGAACAATCTCGGTGACGCGGCGTACCAGACCTATGCCGGCACCAAGGACCGCCCGCTTGAGTACGTCAAGTGGGGCCGCAGCTGGCTGGTGGGCGCGAGCTACAAGTTCTGAACCCTGCCTTGACCGCAACCCCTGCCGGCCGCCCAGCCCGCAGGGGTTTTTACTTTTGGCTGGCCCCAAGACTCGGGCCCACAGGACCAGGAAACGCTGAATGAACGACGACCCCTCCACCGCGTCCGCGGCTCCCGCATGGCGCCGGCGCCAGCTGCTCAAGGCGGCTGGTGCCGCTACGACTGCTTCGGCGGCTTCGGTATGGCCCTTGTCGAGTGCCTGGGCGGCTGAGCTGCCGGATGCCGGCCGTTTCATCCGGCCGGCGCAGATGACCGGCGCCGCGCTCTCGCCGGATGGCCGGCGCCTGGCCCTGCGCACGACCGGCCCCCATGGCCGCTGGATGCTCAGCGTCTTGCAGCTAGAAACGCTGGCGCCCACCGTGGTCTACAGCAGCGAAGGCGCTGATGTGGGACGCTTTGTCTGGGTCAACAACGAGCGGCTGGTCTTTGACTTGCAAGATCGCGAAACGCCCGAGGGTCGGCAGGACGCAGCGCCCGGTCTGTTTGCCGTCGATCATGACGGCAGCCGCTTTCGGCAGCTGGTCGAGCGCCAGCGGGCCCTGGTTCGCAGCGGCAACGAGCTGCGCAGCCTGGAGCCCTGGAACACCTTTCTGCTCCATGGTGACACCCAGCGCCGAGGCGATGAGGTGCTGGTGGTGCGGCCCGAGGCCTACACCGACAAGGAGCTCGGGCATTTCAAGCTGTTACGTCTGAACACGGTGACGGGCCGCAGCCGTGAGATCGACAGCCTGCCGCAAGCGCAGAGCTGGTGGTTCGACGCGGCCGGCAATTTGCGCCTGCAGCGCACGCTGGAGACCCCGGCTACCGCCGCCGCTGGCGAGCGTGCCGCGGCACCGCGCGGCCGCTACCTCTGGCGTGAGTTGGGCAGCGATGCCTGGCGCCCGATTGCTGAATTCAACCCCATCACCGGCGAGGGCGATTTCCGCGTGCGCCACCTCAGCGCCGACGGCAAGCTCTACGTCAGCGCTCGCCGCCAGGGCGCCGACAAGCTGGCCTGCTGGCTGCTCGATCCAGCCAACGGCCAGTGGTCAGAGGCGCCCCTGGCCCAGCATGCGCAGTTCGACATCGATGCCGAGGTGATCACGCGTCAGGACCGGGTGCTGGGCCTGCGTTTCAGCATCGACGCTGAAGTCACGCAGTGGCTGGATACGGAACTGCAGGATCTGCAGGCCCAGGCCGACAAGGTGCTGCCGCGCACCGCCAATCGCTTGTCGGTGCCCTGGAGCGGCGATGCGCCCTGGGTGCTGATCGAGGCCTCGGCCGACATCCAGCCCACGCTTTACTTCCTCTACAACC
>JAIXSD010000355.1 GCA_027484885.1 Rubrivivax sp. | reverse complement strand
TTGCCCTTTCGTTCGCGAGGAAAAGGCGTGCAATAGCGCACAGTTATGCGCTTGCCCGGCTGATTGAAATCGATTCCACTTGAGTTAGATCAATGTCGTTGCTTAACGCATTGCTCGCGCGGAATCACTCAATCACTGGAGCAACTCATGATGTCTCTCAAGTCTTTCGGTCTGGCTGCGGGTGCGTGTTTGGTGGCCAGCGCCGCTCAGGCCGCCGACCCGAAACAGGTGTTGGGTGAGCTGGACACCCGTCTGTCGGGCATCGGCGCCCCGCGCATCGAAGGCACAGCCAAGCTGGGTGATGCTGAATTGCCTGTGCTGTTCTTCGGCCCGCGCCGCATGAATGGCAATTACGACGTGGTCGATGAGATCAAGAAGAAGCACGGGGCCACGGCCACCATTTTTGTGCGCAGCGGTGAAGAGTTCGTCCGCATCTCCACCAATGTGCTGACGCCCGAAGGCAAGCGCGGTGTGGGCACCAATCTGGCCCGTGCCAAGGCCTACGAGGCGGTGATCAAGGGCCAAGGCTTTTGCGGCGATGTGGATGTGCTCGGCACCGCGTTCAGCGCTTGCTACAACCCGATCAAGGATGCCAAGGGTCAGGTCGTGGCCGTGACCTACATCGGTTTCAAGAAGTGACGGCAGGTCGCCGCGGTAACTTCAGGAGTCTGTGATGCGAGCCATGTTGTATGTGGACCAGGCCCTGGACCGGATGGCCACGCGCGCCAAGCTGCTCTTCGGCTTTTTGCTGGCCAGCTTGCTTTCGGGCGTGCTGGGTGTGGTGGCCTTGAGTTCGCTGGCCGATGTCAATGGCGCTTCGGCGTCCTTGGCCAGCCAGTGGCTGCCGGCGGTGGGCAATCTGGCCCGCGCGCGTGCCGCCATGCTGGAAGCTCGCGAGTTCGAGGTCAAGTACAGCACCGCGCCTGACAGCAGCTATCTGGCCGAGTACCTCGACAAGATCAAGCCTCAGCAGCAGGCGGTGCTGGAGCAGATGCAGGCCTACGACCAGCATCTGGCGCCAGAGCCGGCCAGCGAGCTGCGGCGCAAGTTCACCGAGCGCTGGAAGGCCTACCTGACCGTGCATGCCAAGGTCGTGGCCCTGGGCCAGCAGGGCAAGCTGGAAGATGCCAAGGACATCAGTGAGGGCGCAGGAAAATCCGAGTTTGACGACAGCCTGCTGGCCATCGACAAGCTGACGGAAGAGTCTTTCGCCAGCAGCGCCGAGGTCGCGGCGCATGCTGAGAGCACCTATTTGGCCAGCCGTCGTGTCGTGCTGGGCGTGCTGGTTCTGGCCGTGGTTTCTGCGGTGGCCATGGCCTTGCTGCTGACGCGCAACATCCTCGGACAGCTGGGGGGCGAACCCAAGGTGGCTGCCCGCTATCTGCAGGCCATCGCGGACGGCGACCTTACCTGCAGCATCCCGCTGCGGGCCGGAGACAGCCACAGCCTGATGGCCAGTCTCGATCAGATGCAGCAAGGCCTGGCGCGGGTCGTCAATGCCGTGCGTGAAGGCTCCGAGGGTGTGGCCACCGCCAGCTCCGAGATCGCCATGGGCAACAGCGACCTCTCCGGCCGCACCGAGCTTCAGGCCAGCGCCTTGCAGCAGACGGCGGCGTCGATGGATCAGCTGGGCTCCACGGTGAATCTAAACGCCGAGAACGCGCGTCAGGCCAACCAGATGGCCCGCCAGGCCAGCCTGGTGGCGGAGAAGGGCGGCTCGGCCGTGGGTGAGGTGGTGTCCCTGATGCGCAGCATCAACGAGAGCTCGCGTCGCATCTCCGACATCACCGGCGTGATCGACGGCATCGCGTTTCAAACCAACATCCTCGCGCTGAATGCGGCGGTTGAAGCCGCCCGTGCCGGTGAGCAGGGGCGCGGCTTTGCCGTGGTGGCGGCCGAGGTGCGCTCGCTCGCTCAGCGCTCGGCGAATGCGGCCAAGGAAATCAAGTCCTTGATCACCACCAGTGGCGAGCAGATCGAATCGGGTGGCATTCAGGTCGACCGGGCCGGGCAGACCATGCAAGAGGTCGTCAGCTCCATCCAGCAGGTGACCACCATCGTGCACGAGATCGCGCAAGCGAGTGCGGAGCAAAGCCGCGGTGTGCAGCAGGTGGGCGAGGCCATCACCCAGATGGACCAGGCCACCCAGCAGAACGCCGCCCTGGTCGAGGAAAGCGCCGCCGCGGCCGAAAGCCTGCGCAGCCAGGCGCAAAGCCTGGTGCAGTCGGTGTCGGTGTTCAAGACCCTGCGTTGAGGGCGCCCGCGGCGCCTCAGGGCTGAGGCAGGGCCTGACGCAGCTCGGCCGGCAAGTCGGCGCCAAACCACTTCATGGCCAGGCGTGCCAGCTCGCCCTGCTGGCGCAGTTGCTGCAGGCCCTGGCTCAAGGTGTCCAGCGCAGGCTTGGGCAGGTTGCGGCGTGCAAGCAGGTGGTAGGGCTCGCTTTGCAGCGCCGGCAGCAGCACACGGACCTGGTGTTGCACGCCCATGCGTTGCACGGCGTACCAGGCATTGCTGAGCGGAAAGTAGAAAAAGCGACCACGCCCGGCCAGCAGCATGCGCAGATTGGCCTCGGGGGTCAGGCCGCGCGCATGCAGATGCAGTCCGCCCTTGGCCTGCAAGAGGGGCAGGCGAGAGCTGTCGTAGTTGAGCAGCACCAGGCCTTGCTCGCCCAGCGCCCGCAGCGCCTCCCAGCTGTGCACTTCGACCGGGTCGTCGGCGCGCGCCAGCAGCACATAGGGCATGTTGTAGAGCTCGGGCTGCACGAAGACGAAATCCTGGTCGCGCTCCTCGGTGTGGGTGAGCGCGCACAGCAGGTCCAGTTCGCCGCTCTTGACCTGTTGCAGCAGGCGTTTCTGCGGCAGGGCCTGCTCGACCAGCTGGATCTTCAAGCCCGAGCTGCGCTGGTTCAAGGCGGCGATCACATCCGCGCAGAAGCCGCTGTGCATGTGCGGGCCATGTTGCAGCCACTTCGGCGCGCCACCATGCTCGGCGGCGGTGCGCAGGGTGAAGGTGTCGGCGCTCGACTTGGCCGCAGCGCAGGCGCTAGGCCCCGCGGCCGCCGTGAGCAGTGCGGCCAGCAGGGCATGCAGACCCAACCAGCGAAGCCCACCAGATCGCCGCGCATGCGCCTGCGGAGGTGCTCGGCCTTGCGCCGCCATGGGCCTCATTCCCCTCGGCGTGCTGCGGCGAGGCGGAACTTGGCCATGTGGCTCACCAGGGTCTGTGCCTGTTGCTTCAGGCCTTCGGCCGCCGCTGCGGACTCTTCGACCAGCGAGGCGTTCTGCTGCGTCATCTGGTCCAGATGGCCGACGGCCTGGCCGATCTCGCCCAGGGTGCTGGCCTGGGCGCTGGTGGCGCTGGAGATTTCGGCCACGATGTGGGTCACGCGCTGCACGCTCTGCACCGCATCGGCAATGGTGGCGCCGGTGGCGCTGACCAGCTTGCCGCCGGCCTCCACCTTCTCGGCCGAGGCGCCGATCAGGCTCTTGATCTCACGCGCGGCCTGCGCGCAGCGCTGGGCCAGGGCCCGCACCTCGCTGGCCACCACGGCGAAGCCGCGCCCTTGCTCGCCGGCCCGGGCCGCTTCCACGGCCGCATTCAAGGCCAGGATGTTGGTCTGGAAGGCGATGCTGTCGATGACATTGGTGATGTCGGCAATGCGGGCCGAGGACTGCTGGATGTCGCTCATCGTGTCTACCACCTGCTGCACCATGGCGCCGCCGCGGTCGGCCACGGCGGCGGCCGATTTGGCCAGCTCGTCGGCCTGGCGTGCGGCCTGGGCGTTGGCCTGCACGCCTTCGCGCAGCTGCATCATGGCCGCCCCGGTTTGTTCCAGGCTGCTGGCGGCTTGCTCGGTGCGGTTGGACAAATCCATATTGCCGCTGGCGATCTCGCTGGAGGCCATCTGCACCTGCTCGGCCACATGGCGCACATCGGCAATGGTGGCGCCCAGCTGGGCGCGCATCTGGTCCAGCGATTCGGCCAGCTCGGCCAGCTCATCGCGGCCCTGCACGACCACCGCCTGGCTCAGATCGCCCTCGGCGATGCGCGCAGCCATGTCGCGCGCTTGGTCCAGCGGCGCGGTGATGCTGCGGGTGATGGACAGGGCGATCCCGACGCCGCAGGCGGCCGCACCGATCAGCAGGCCGGTGATCAGCCGGAAGGCCGATCGCGCTTGTTCCTCGGCCACATCGCGGGCCTGTTGCAGCTCCTTGCGGCTTTGCTCGGCATAGCCCT
>JAIXSD010000733.1 GCA_027484885.1 Rubrivivax sp. | reverse complement strand
TGGGGCGCTACAACATCCCGCACATCGGTCTGCACATCTGGCGCCTGCAGGCCTATGCCGTGCAGCGCGGCACGGCCGCGGCGGTGGGCAGCGTGGCCGGTTTCTTCAGCTTCGATCCGCTGGGCCGCGATGTTGGCGAAGCGGCGCCGGCTGGTGAAAGCTGGCTGTTCAACCGCCCGCGCACCGAGACCCAGATCAGCGATCTGGCACAGCCCATCCATGTGCCGGAGCCGCTCTCGCGCCGTGCCCTGCACGAGGAGCTGAGCGCCATCCAGGCCGACCTGGCCCAGGGCCGTGAGCCGCAACGGCGCTATTTCTCGCAAGAGTCCGGCGGGCCGGTGCTGCGCATCTGGCTCGACGGGGTGGAGGTGGCGGAGACGGCTTTGCGCGTCTGCCATCTGGGCACGGTGCCGGACCTGGCGCCGGCGCAGTGGCGCCGCCCGCCGGCCGGCTGTGTGGGCTTCGACCCGGTGCTGGGCCGCATCGCCTTGCCGGCGGCTCAGGCTGTGGGCCGGGTCGAGGTGGCTTATGCCTACGGCTTCCCCGGCGACGTCGGCGGTGGCCCCTACGACCGTCGCCCGGCCCGGGCTGAGGACGAGGCCACGCAAGGCCTCTTCGAGGCGCAGGGCGCGCGCCTGATTCGCGTGCCGCAGGATCAGCCCAGCCTGGCCGCCGCCCTGGCCCAGGTGCAGGCGGGCCAGCGCACCCTGATCCGAATCGACAGCGATGCCACCGAGGCACTCACACCCAACCTCAACCTGCCCGACTGCGAGCTGCTGATCGAGGCGGTGAACCAGCGCCGCCCGGTGTTGGTGGGCAGCTGGACGTTGCGTGGCAACAGCAGCACGCGCTTCGGCTTCTCCGGCCTGTGGATCGATGGCGAGCTGAAGCTGCAGGGCGCGCTGCGTGCGCTCGATGTGCGCCATTGCAGCCTGCGGCCCAGCCGCGGCGGCATCCGCCACAGCGGCAACGGGCCGGAGCTGCAGATCCGCCTGAGCCACAGCATCAGTGGCCCGATTCAGGCCGCCAAGGCCCTCGGCGGCGTGAGCCTGAGCGCCTCCATCATCGACGCCGACCTCAGCGCTCAGCCGGCGCCGGCCGACCCGCAAGCCTTGGTTTTGCCCGACACGGCGCTTGAGCTCGATCGCTGCACCGTGCTGGGCGCCTGCAGCGCCGGCCAGCTGGAGGCGGGCAACAGCCTGTTCAACGGCCCGGTCGAGATCGAGCGGCGCCAGCAGGGCTGTGTGCGCTTTTGCTACCTGCCCATCGATGCCCTCACGCCGCGGCGCTACCGCTGCCAGCCCGAGCTGGCGCTGCAGGGCTTGTCGCCGGCGCAGAAGAAGGGCGAGCTGCTGCGCATCACGCCCAGCTTCAGCTCGTTGCGCCACGGCCATGCGGCCTATGCCCAGCTCCGCCTGAGCTGCGCGCCCGAGATCCGCCGCGGCGCCGAGGACGGCGGCGAGATGGGCGTCTGGAACCTGCTGCAAGAGCCACAGCGCGAGGCCAATCTGCGCCAGGCCCTGGCTGAGTACCTGTGTTTCGGCCTCGAAGCCGGGCTGATTTTTGTCAATTGATCTGAATCGAACCATCACGGGACACCACCATGAAAGCCGACCTGACCCGATCGACCGACCGGCCCGACCAGCATTACCGCGCGGTGCGCATGCAGCAGGGGCGGGTGCAGCTGGACGCCGAGTGGAATGAGCAGCAGGACATCCTGAACCGCCGCATCGAAACCGAGACCGTGGACAGCCTCGGTTCAGGCGCGGCCGTGCCGCTCGACGCTGCCGGTTTTCTGCTCACCGGCGCGGGCGAGAACATCAGCATCAGCGCCGGCCGCTGCTATGTGCAGGGCCTGCTCTGCGAGGCCGCCACCAGCCTGACTCTGATCACCCAGCCGGGCCTGGCCGGCGCCATCTCGCCGGTGCTGCCCACGCAGCCCGCGGGCCAGACCCTGCTGACCCTGCCGCCGGCCCAGGCCGCAGCGCTGAGCCAGATCCGCGTTTACAACGCGGCCGGCGCGGCCGTGGCGCCGAGTGAAGGCATCTACATCGGCTACATCGAGGCCTGGCTGCGCCACATCACGCCGCTGGAGGCGCCTCACCTTCGTGAGGTGGCCCTGGGCCTGCCCGACACCAGCACGCGCGACCAGCTGGTCTGGCAGGTCAAGCTGCTGCGCGCCGGCGATGCCAGCACCGCGCTGAGCTGCCTCAGCGTCGAGCCCTGGGCCAGCTTCAGCCAGGCACCCGATGGCCGCATGGCCGCGCGCGCCGAGCCCACCGTGCCGCCCAAAGACCCTTGCCTGCTGACCCCCGAGGCCGGCTACCGGCGGCTGGAGAACCAGCTCTACCGCGTCGAGATCCACGATGACGGCAGTATCTCGGGCAAGCCGCGCTTCAAATGGTCGCGCGACAACGGCAGCATCGCCACCCGCGTGACGCGCTGGCTGGGTGAGCCCACGGCCAATGAGTTCGAGGTGGCCAGCCTGGGGCGCGACGCCAGCCTGTCCATCCAGGCCGGCAGCTGGATCGAGTTTTACAGCGAGCTGCACGAGCAGACCGGCCAGCCCGGCACCCTGGTGCAGGTGCTCAAGACGGCCGGCAATGTCGTGACGGTGGATTTGAGCAGCAAGACCGGGCCGCTGGACAAGGGCTTGTTCAGCGTCAACCCGCGCGTGCGGCGCTGGGAGGGCTGGGGCCAGATCAACCCCGCCGCGCCCAACACCAACACCGGTTGGGTCGAGCTGGAAGACGGGGTGGAGCTCAAGTTCGCGCCCGGCCGGGTGCGGGTGGGCGACTACTGGCTGATCCCGGCTCGCACGGCCACGGCCGACATCGAGTGGCCGCTTGACAGCGCCAACAAGCCGCGCTTTCTCGCGCCGCTGGGCGTGCTGCGCGCCTTCGCGCGCCTGGCCGTGCTGCGCTACCAGGGCAATCAATGGACGCGTGTGCATGACTGCCGCCAGCTCTTCCCGGCCTTGAGCGAGCTGCGCAACCTCGTCTACGTGGGCGGCGATGGCCAGCAGATTGCGCCGAACCCGATTGCGCCGGCGCCCGTGCTATTGCCGCGGCCGCTGGAGGTGGCGGTGTTCAACGGCCAGTTCCCGGTGGCCGGGGCGCGGGTGCGCTTCACCGCCAGCCATGGCCAGCTGCCCGGCGGTGGCCTGGTGGCTGAGGTGGACACGGGGCCGGACGGTGTGGCCAGCGTGAGCTGGTCGCTTGCGCCCACGGTGTTGTCGCAGACCTGCAGCGCCGAGCTGCTGGAAGCCGGTGCGCCGGCGGCGGGCAAGTTCAATCGCATCCATTTCAACGCCAGCCTGCTCACCGCTGCGCAGGTTTCCTACGACCCCAGCAACTGCGCCGAGGCGCAGGCGGCCCAGATCCACACCGTGCAGGATGCCCTCGATGCCTTGTGCAAGCGCGGCCACGGCGGCGGTGGCTGCAGCAAGACGGTGGGCGAGGGCGGTGACTTCGCCACGCTTGATGAGGCCATCGTGCGCCTCATCAACGACAAGCACCGCGACATCGTGCTTTGCCTGCTGCCCGGCGAACACCACCTCAAGGACGGCCTCGAGGTGCAAGCGCCCCGTGGCACGCGCCTGCATGTGCATGGCGCGGGACAGGCCAGTCGCCTCTACGTGCAGGAGCAGGAGTTCAATCTTTTCGATTTCGCCTCGGTGGAGCTGGATCAATTCGAGGTGATCTGGAGCGAGAGCTGGGCCTCGCTGCGCATCGAAGGCTGCAGCCAGGTGCGCTTGAGCCGCCTGGGCTTGAGCGGCTTCACCCCCAAGGGCTTGAGCCTGCTGCAGATCGCTGGCGCCAGCGCGCTGGAGATCAGCGCCTGCCGCATCAAGGGTTACACGGGCGAGGGCCTGCCCGCGCATCTGAAGCAGGTGTTTGAGCTGCTGCCGGACTTCAAGCCCTTGCAGCCCAGCTTCGAGGTCAAGGAAGGGCGGGTGTTTGAGCCCCTCGATGCGCGTGTGGCCGAGGCCTATGCCCAGCTCACTGCTGCCCAGCGCAAGAGCCTGGGCGCCCAGATCGCCAATTACCTGCGCAAGGCCGACACCGGCGCCTTGGCCCTGGCCCCCGAGGAGCGCGAGGCGCTGCAGCAGTTCCAGCAAGAGGTGCAGGACGATCAGATCCCGGCCCAACAGCTGCTGGCCACGCTGGAGCGCTGGCGTGTGGGCGTGCTGTTGAGCCAGGGTGGCTCGGCCCTGACC
>JAIXSD010000363.1 GCA_027484885.1 Rubrivivax sp. | reverse complement strand
TACGTGCCCGGCAGCAATGCCCAGCTGAGCGCCGACGATGTGCAGGCAGCCCGCGCGCAGTTGCAAGCCAGCGCCGTGGTGGTGGCTCAGCTGGAGGTGCCGGTGCCGGCCATTCAAGCGGCCTTTGAGATCGCGCGTGCCGCCGGTGCGGTCACTGTGCTCAATGCCGCCCCGGCCCTGGCCGTGCCGCCCGAGCTGCTGGCCCTCAGTGACTGGCTGGTGGTCAATGAAACCGAGGCCTTGCTGATGGCAGGTGGCGAGGCTTCGATGGAGGTCTCCGCGGCGGCGGAATGTCTGCGTGCCCGCGGCCCGGCCCAGGTGTTGGTCTCGCTGGGCGCCAAGGGCGCCTTGCTGTGCAATGCCGAGGGTCAGGTCTTGCTGCCGGCCCAAGCGGTCAAGGCGCTCGAGACGGTGGGCGCGGGTGACACCCTGGTGGGTGGCTTGGCCGCCGCCCTGGCCGAAGGGCAGGGCGCGCAAGCCGCTGTTCGCCTCGGGCAAGCCGCGGCCGCGCTGGCGGTCAGCCGCCCCGGCGTGCAAGATGCCATGCCGCGCCGCGCTGAACTGGGCGCCACGTTTGCGCCGCTCTGAACGAATCAACGATGAAGGCGAAGCGCTTGGCTTCTCCGCGTGAGTTTTTGGAAGCAGTACCGTCATGACTGATCTCTCGCACCGCCCCCGCTCGGTGATTTTCGACACCGACCCCGGCATTGACGATGCCATGGCGCTGTTCCTGCTGGCCCGTCACCCGGCGCTCAAGCTGCGTGCCGTGACCTCGGTGTTCGGCAATGCCTCGATCGAGGTGACCACGCGCAATGCACGCGCGATCTGCGCCTTTTACGGTCAACCGGTGCCCGTCGCCGCCGGCGCCGCCGGCCCCTTGTTTGCGCATGCCGCACGGCCGCATTCCACCCATGTGCATGGCGAAGACGGCCTGGGTGGCCGAGCCGAACTGGCCCTGGCCGAGCAAGACCTGGCCCTGCTGGACCCGCGCCCCGCGCATGAGCTGATCTGCGATATGGTCAATGCCGAGCCGGGCGAGATCACGTTGATCGCCGTCGGCCCCATGACCAATCTGGCCCTGGCCTTGCAGCATGACCCCGGCATCGCCGCCAAGGTGGCCCAGGTCATCATCATGGGTGGCGCCTTTGGCACCCATGGCCACAGCGGCAACGTCACGCCCGTGGCCGAAGCCAACATCATCAACGACCCCGAGGCGGCCGATCAGGTGCTGGCTGCGCCCTGGCCGGTGGTGGTGGTCGGCCTGGACGTGACCCATGCGGTGGTCATGCAGGAGTCGTATCTCGATGGTCTGCGCGGCCGCGGAGGGCAGGGCGCTGCAGTGGCCGAGTTCCTCTGGCAGGCCACCCGCCACTACCAAGATTTCTATCACAGCGTGGCCGGCATCGAGGGCATCTACGGCCACGACGCCAGTGCGATTGCCTATGCCATCGACCCCAGCCTGTTCACCTTGCGCGCCGGCCCGGTGCGCGTGGTGACCGAGGGCTTGGCCGTGGGCCAGACCATACAGAACACCCGGCCTGCGGCCAGCCTGACGGCCCCCTGGGACCAGAGCCCCGTGCAGCAGGTCTGCGTGGCCGTCGATGGCCCGCGGCTTCTGGCGCTTTTTGAGCAGGTGTTTGACCCATCGTTCGACCGCCCGGCCGCCTAAAGTCTGGCTACATCTACCCCTTCATCCCCGGAGTTCCCGACCATGAGCACGACGACGATCCTGAAAGCCCGCTGGCTGCTGACCATGACCCCCGGCAGCGAGGTGCTGAACGAGCACGCCCTGGTCATGCAGGGCGAGCGCATCGCCGCCATCCTGCCCTGGGCCGAGGCCGAAGCGCAGTTCCCCGAGGCCGAGCGCGTGGAGCTCGGCCAGCATGTGCTGATCCCTGGCCTGATCAACGGCCACACCCACTCGGCCATGTCCCTGCTGCGCGGGGTGGCCGACGATGTGCCGCTGATGGACTGGCTCAACAACCACATCTGGCCGTTGGAGAAGAAGTGGGTCAGCTCGGACTGGACCTACCAGGGCAGCTTGCTCTCGGCCGCCGAGGCCTTGCGCGGTGGCGTCACTTACCTCAATGACATGTATTTCTTCCCCACCGCCATGGCCCGCGCCGCGGTGGATTCGGGCATCCGCGCCGGGGTGTCCATCAATGTGATCGACTTCCCCACCGGCTATGCCTCTGGCCCGGACGACTACATCGCCAAGGGCGTGGCCGCCTACGAGCAATTCAAGGGCGAAGCCTTGCTGGACTGGACCAGCGCGCCGCACGCACCCTACACCGTCTCAGACGAAACCTTCGTCAAGCTGCGCGAGCTGTCCGAGCGCCTGGACATCCAGATGCACTGCCACATCCACGAAACCGAAGATGAGGTGCAGGGCAGCCTGAAGCAGTACGGCATGCGCCCGCTGGAGCGCCTGAACAAGCTGGGCGTGCTGAACAGCAAGATGATGGCCGTGCACATGGTGCATCTGACGGAGGACGAAATCGCCATGCTGGCCCGCCAGGGCGTGCACCTGGTGCACAACCCCAACTCCAACCTCAAGCTGGCCTCGGGCGTGGCGCCCATCACGGCGCTGGAGGCGGCCGGCGTCAACACCATTCTCGGTACCGATGGCGCGGCCTCCAACAACCGCCAGGACATGTTCGGCGAGATCCGCGCCGCCGCCTTGCTGGCCAAGGGCACGACGCAGAACAGCACCACCGTCTCGGCCCGCACCGCCCTGGAGATGGCCACCATCCGCGCCGCCAAGGCCATGGGCCGCGAGGCCGATCTTGGCTCGCTGGAACTGGGCAAGCTGGCCGATGTGGTGGCTGTCTCGCTCGACGCGCTGGAGTGCCGCCCGGTTTATCACGCCGACGCGCAGCTGGTCTATGTGGCCGGCCGCGAGCATGTTTCCGACGTCTGGGTCGGCGGTCGCCGCGTGCTCAAGAGTCGCGAGCTGACGACTCTGGACCAGGGCGCGCTGCTCGGCCGGGTTGACGAGATCGTCCATGCCATGAAGACTGAGCGCTGAAGCGCGCGAAAGCTCAAACAGCGAGGGGCCGCCAGGAGTTCTTGGCACGCCCCTTCGCCGCTTTGTCCGGCCAGGTCCCGCGCTCTCGGTAGAATCCCGCACCTTCACACGGCATCTTGGCCGTGCCATCCACGCGGGACACCATGGCAACACCCAAGCACTTGCTTTCTTTCGAGGGCGGCAACGCTCTATCCGCCTTCCGGGCTCAGGCCTTGCTGCCGCAGCTGCAGGCGATCAACGAACGTATCAACAGTGTGCAAGCGCGCCATGTGCATTGGGTCTGGGCGGATGCGGCCCTGGATGCGGACGCTGGTGCCAAGCTGGCCGCGCTGCTGAACTATGGCGACGCCTACGCCGGCGGCGACGACGGCCATCTGGTGGTGGTGGCGCCGCGCCTGGGCACGGTCAGCCCCTGGGCGTCCAAGGCCACCGACATCGCCCACAACTGCGGCCTGAACATCCACCGCGTTGAGCGCGTCACCGAATACCGAATCACACTCAAGAGCGGTCTGCTGGGCGGCACCAAGACCCTGAGCCAGGCCGAGCTGATCGCCTGCGCCGAGCTGCTGCATGACCGCATGACCGAGAGCGTGCTGCTGGCCCGCGAGGACGCCGCCCACCTGTTCGACGAAAAAACCGCCCAGCCCCTGGAGCATGTCGATGTGCTGGGCCAGGGCCGCGCCGCCCTGGTGGCCGCCAACAAGACCTTCGGCCTGGCCCTGTCCGAAGACGAAATCGATTACCTCGAGAACGCCTTCCAGACCCTGAAGCGCAACCCCAGCGATGTCGAGCTGATGATGTTTGCGCAGGCGAACTCGGAGCATTGCCGCCACAAGATCTTCAATGCCAAGTTCACGGTCGACGGC